>JASHOO010000584.1 GCA_030041035.1 Bryobacteraceae bacterium
AGCGCCGACCTCGTGCATAGCACCACCTTTGGCGAGTGACCCGAGATCAATCGCCACCAGTCCAGTGCTGTTGATCAACTCGATTACTCGCTGTTTTGCTTCGGCGTCGTCGCCGGATGTGAAAATGACGGTACGGGGTTTGTTCGGCGAGAAGTCCTGTATCCAAGCCATCGGCATGTTGCTGATCGATTTGACAAGCCGCGCGCCAACCGCCATCTCAGCGACCATTTCGCTCGAGGTGCGTCCGTTCAGTGCGGCTCGCGATCGGGTGACGCCAGCCAGGCTGATGTCAGGAACAGGGTCCATATGCGCGTTCGTCGCGTCGATCAGAATTCGGCCATGCCAATCGATACCTTTCAGCGCCTCACGCACTTTTACCCAATGTGCAGCGAGAACAATGACGTCGCATTCGGCAGCCTGTTGCTTGGTCCCCGCGAAGGCGCCTGGACCAAGGTCAGCGACAAAATCAGCAAGCGTCTCCGGGCCTCTGGAATTTGATACGACTATGGTGTGACCAGCGGTTAGCAAATGGCGGCCAATCGTAAGCGTTACGTTACCGGCGCCTATGAAGCCTACTTTCATGACTAATCTCCTTTCTTCGGTCGGACTGGCGAAAGACTCAGACGATCGGCGAGAAACTGGCCGATCTCCTCGAGCGCCTGATTGGAGGCGGCCAGCGTACCAATGCCGGACAGAAATCCGTGCGGCATGCCTTCCCACACGTCGACGCGAGCATCCACCCCGGCAGCAACGGCCCGTTCGACATAACGCAGCGAGTCATCGAGCAGCACTTCATCGTCGCCGACATGGACGCGGATCGGTGGCAGGCCGGCGAATTTGCCATACAGCGGAGACGCCAATGGATCGGCCGGATCATGACCGCCCAGGTAAGACCGTACGAGCTCGGCTACCTGCGAACGGACGAAGTAGGGATCGGCTGTGGCACGCGTCTCCCAGCTTCCTCCCGTAAGGGCCAGGTCGGTGACCGGCGAAAGCGCGACTGCAGCCACTGGACGCGCACTGCCCGACGCCCTCTGGGCCGCAGCAAGATGCAGAAGTCCCAGGGCCAGATTGCCTCCGGCCGAGTCTCCCGTAATTGCCACTCTTGAGAAGCCTCGTTCGATAAGCCCCAGATAACAGGCACGCACATCCTCTGTCGCGGCAGGAAAAAGATGTTCGGGCGCCAGCCGATAATCGGGCACAAACGCCTCGATGCCCGCACTCGCGGCGATGTGCCCAACGAGGTTTTTGTAGGCCTGCGCTGACCCCCAGTTGAACCATCCACCATGCAAATGAAGAATTGCCCGGCCCGTCCGCACACCTTCGGGCCGGCACCACCAGCCGGATACGCCTCCCACGGTGTCGGGAGCGAACGTTACTGCAACGGGAGCTACAACGCGGCTCATAATCGCGTCGAATGGTTCTCGGGCTGCTGTGCCCTGTAGGCGCCCCTTGTTCGGTTGAATGATGGCACGCATTGCGGTCATCGCCGCTTTGTCCTCCTTGCTGATCGGATGCCAGGTCCGTTCCGTCTCACGGTTCTGCTGAGTCGTCATTTGCATCTGTTTCCTCCTGCCTGAACACTGCGGGCAGACATTAATTCGATTGCTGAGGCCATAGAGCCGCGAAACCCAAATGCAGGACCGCAATCCAGCTTCTCGGCTTCAACGTATCCAAACTGGCGGAAAGCCGCGCAACTCGCACCAGCTCTTGCGGAGGGAAGCCAGGGGGTAGTTTCGCCATGATCTTTGCTGCGTGATCTCGATTCCACGCTGCTTTGTTTCGTTCGGCTCGCCGTAAAGGTAATGGCAACTGTTGGACCGTTGGATCAGAGCAGTACGCTGGCGTCCCTGGCTGGTAGCGCCAGGATTCCGAAAGCGGTCCGGCGTCGATGACATCGAAGCCCATCTTGTCCACAAGAGCAAACACCAACTGCTTCCACCCGTCGACGTCCCCGGATACCGGAAGGGCGATCCTATTCTTCAGACCCTTCGAAAGACCTTTGTGGAGGAGGCTGTCGGCGGTGATGTTGTTGAATACCTTGATGACAGGATGCCCCAACACTCGGGAAGTCCACTCGCTCTCTGTCATCCCGCTGTCGATATCGGCGATCGCACCGTCGCGAAGAGGATAGTAGTTTCCCGTGTCGATGATTGGTGATGCAGCAGGCAAATCGAAAAGCAGGCCCTTCGGAAGCGAAGGCACGCTCTTCATGGGAATTGTGAGCAGGTCCACTCCCTTGGCTGCCTCCGGAATGGCGACGGGAGTTGCGCCCGTCTCCTCAGCAACTCGGGAAAGCGTCTCCGGGCCACGCGAGTTTGCGATTAGTGCTATGTGCTGAAGCTTGTGGAAATGCCCGGCAAGTGCCGATCCGATGTTGCCGGCTCCTATGACTCCGATCTTCATGTAATAATCCGCCCAAAGCTGCGGCTTACGCCATTGGCGCCGCCGAATTATCTGGAAACCGTACCACCATCCACCGGCAAATCGATTCCAGTGACGAAACTGCTCTCCTCGGAAGCGAGGAACACGGCTGCCCGATGCAATCTCGTCCGCTGTTCCAAGGCGACCCATTGGGATCATCTTTCGAAAGTATTCGCCCGTACCCTCCGCAGATCCTTTGGCGCCCGCATGAACCATGGGTGTCTCCGTGGGCCCGGGACTGATTACGTTCGCTCGAATGCCACGGCTGGCCAACTCTGCGGTCCAGGTCTGGACAAAGGAGACCAAAGCTGCTTTCGTCGCCGAATACGCGCCGAAACCCGGTACGCCCATTTGCCATGCGGCCGAACCGGCAAGAATGATTGACGCTTTATCGGCAAGTAGCGGCAGCACCTTCTGCACCGTAAAGTACGCCCCGCGCGCGTTCACGTTGAAGTGCCTGTCGAACGCTTCCGGCGTCGATTCCGCAAGTGTTACGGGATCTACTACGCCCGCATTTGCGAACACAATATCTACATGTCCTTTCGTCTTTCGCACCACTTTGTAGAGACCGTCAAGGTCATCCAGTTTCGAGGCATCTCCCTGAACGGCCGTAATATTCTTCCCTATAAGAGAAACCGCCTTATCCAATTCCTCTTGCCGACGCCCGTGATAAATACGTAGGCGCCTTCCTTCACGAAACGCTTGGCCGTTGCCAAGCCGATCCCGCTGCCCCCGGTAATTACAGCTACCTTCCCATCAAGTGCGCCCATACCCTTTGTCCTTACTGTTCCTGATGCGACGTGACGCGCACCGGATACGTGACTCTGGACTCTAACGTGTCTACGACTCAATGCCGATCGGCTCGTGCGCTACCGCACGAATCCGCGCTGGCGGTACGACGATCTCAGCAAGTCCGGTTGCTACGTCATAGACGAGGCCGGAAATGAGCCATCCTTCGGGAAACACGGGAATTGCCCGGAGCAAGGCAACGGCGGCAGCAACCGCGGCGCGGGGATCGGTGACCGCTTTTGCCTTGAGCTCCCCCTCCTCGATTTGAAAATAGTGGGTCAGCATGGCGGGCTCGCCGGCAAGGCGAGTGATGCCGCAATCGGTGTGTTGGAGCACGACAATGTTAAACTCTCCGCCATTTCCAGGAATCTCGCCCGCAACTTCACCGATTCGCCCGAGTAGACCCAACTGCTCCAACAGCCCTGGGGTAATTCGACCGCCGATGTTACGCATTACGACGGCCTCGCCGGGTTGAATTCCTAGCACATAAGCCGGGTCCACACGCATATCAGCGCAACCGATGATGATTGCCTTTACATTCGGCAGCGCCCGCGGCAGCGAGGGCATCAGTGTGCCGCGAGCTGCCTGGTGAACCGCAAAGTCTTTATTACGCTCTAACATGAAGTCGAGAGTGCTCATCTTGGCTGTCCTCTATCTGAACTGATGCTAGGACTCGCGAATCGTGACGAGCGAGTGCTGACAACAAACCCACGATTCCTGCCATTCGAGCGAGCGAAGGGAATCAGTGCAATCGAAGTTGTCCGAACGCTGCTCGATATTGACTGGGTGTGACGTGGAGGCGTCGTTGGAACATGCGGCGGAGGACTTCGGCGCTGGCTAACCCGCACGCTTCGGCGACTTCATCCGCGCTCAGTGACGACGCTTCCAACTGACGACGCGCGGCATCGAGGCGGAGATCCTCGATATGCCTCGCTGGAGTCTTCCCGAGTTCCTGCTTGAATAAGCGAGCAAAGTTGCGAGGGCTCATGGCCGCGCGGCGAGCCAGGGACTCGACCGAGAGGTCATGTCGAAGGTGGTCAGCAAGCCAGGCAAGCAGATCACCCAACGGCCGCCTCTCGCGAATTTGGGCTTCGAGGGTTGCGCTGAATTGCGATTGCCCGCCTGGCCGCCGTAGAAACACAACCATCATCTGCGCAACTCGAAGGGCCAAGGCTCTGCCCAGATCCTCTTCCACCAACGCGAGGCACAGATCGATGCCGGCTGTTACTCCCGCTGAAGTGTAGCAACTGCCATCTCGAATATAGATGGGGTTGGGATCGACCCCTACGCGCGGGTAGTCTTGTGCAAGTTCGCTGGCCCAATTCCAATGCGTGGTCGCGTGCCGCCCGTCGAGAAGACCGGCCTTCGCCAGAACAAACGCGCCTGTACAGATGGAGCCGAACCGCCGGGCCCGTGCGCTCTGCACTCGCAGCCAGTCCAAAAATCCCGGTTCGTAGTGCAGTTCGCGCGGGCCCATGCACCCCGCAACTAGCAGCGTATCGATCGGCCCTCGATATTCGCGGTACGTCCGATCCGTATGCACAAGCGTGCCGAGATGATTCGAGACCACTCGATCAGCGCAGGCCGAAATGATATTGATTTTGTACGCTGGATCCCCTCCGCGCAGCCAATTCGCATCGCCGAACACCTCCGCAGGCCCGAACACGTCGAGGGTCCTCATTGGCGGAACGGCAACGATCAGGACGCGCAGTGCGCTTCGGCCCGCCGAACGATCATCTGCGTGACCACGCGTTATGTTTAGCCGGGCTGGCTGACCTCCAGTCATAACTGCCGAGCTTACGAAACCCATTTTAGTGAAGTTGATCCTCGATCGCCCCCGAGCGTCGGGAGTGGCCCCTCCCGTTAGCGGAGGGTCGAGCGCCCGTGATCAGGATGTCGACAAGTCTCCGGGCGCTCTGCTGCCAGTCCGGGCTGGTCGCCACATTGGTCACGCCAATCAAAGCACGCAGCAGGTCGATCGGATCGAGGTCCTCACGGATATCGCCGCTTTTAATCGCCCGTTTCACCAGAGCGCGAATCGCGTCCCAGATTCGGGAGTACGAAGATTCGAAGACTTTCTTCGGATCTCCCAATAGCGCGTTGAGTGCAGGGGCGATGAGCTTCTTCGTGGCGATGTAATCGACGGACAACAAAAGCCACGCACGCAACGCCTCGACCGGTTGTGTTGCAAATCTTCGGAGGCCGGATCTGGTAACGTGAACGGATGGAATCCCACGGGACGAGCTTATTTCAGAAACGCCACTTCGGTGCTGAGATCATCGTCACCTGCGTCCGCTGGTATCTTCGGTTCTCACTTAGCCTCCGTGACATCGAGGAGCTTATGGCGGAGCGCGGCTTATCTGTCGATCACACAACCATCTGGCGTTGGACCCAGACCTATGCTTCGGAGGTGCAGCTCCGGTTGCGTGGTCAACTGAAGCCGAAAGGATCGACTTGGCACATCGATGAAACCTTTGTGAAGATTGCGGGTCGGTGGACATACCTATTCCGTGCTGTGGATAGCGGTGGGCAGACCGTTGATTTCTATTTATCCGAAACGCGGGATCGCGAAGCTGCCAAATGCTTCCTGAGAAAGGCTCTGGCCAACCCTGATAATCGACCTCCGCATGTGTTCGCGCGAGATCGTCTCCGCAGCTATCCGGCAGCCATTCGAGAATTGCAGAATGAAGGCAAACTGCGACGTAGCTGCCGGCATCGAACGCGTCGTTACGCGAACAATCGAATCGAATCCGATCACCGTCATATTAAATGGAGACTGCGTGCCATGCAGGGAGCGCGCACGATAGCCACGGCTACGGCACTGATTGCGGGAATCGAAGCGGTTCAGATGATCCGGAAAGGGCAAGTACTTGGGATTAGAAAAAACAACTTATATAGGCAGGCTTGGATGTTCGGCGCCCTACTCGGAGTCAAGTAATCTCCTCCGGCTGATCACAGACTGAACTCCTTCTCGCCATTCAATGCTGTTGCAACACAGCCGTCAGAGAGCAGACGGCAGCCCTGCGGCTTCCCGTAGCGAGGCAAGGAAGCCATTTTCGGCGACGAATGTTGCCGGTCAGGGCGATAAGCTCGATTTACTCAAACGCCGTTCTCGAGATAATTGAGCGGCAAGAGGTCAGTGCTAAGTGGGAACCGCCGGTTCACCATTGGGGAACGCCGGTTTAGGTGGCCACAACAAACGCCGCCAACATCGCTTCCAGCAATTCCGCGGGCATCGCCGGCTTCACCAGGTACCGGAACACCCCTATCTGATCGCATTGCTTGGCATGCTCCAGTACGGCGCAGGCGTTGAGCATCATGATCAAGCCTCCCGTGATGTCGGTATTCAGTTTAAGCTGCCGCGCCATCTGGAACCCGTCCATCTCCGGCATTTGCGCGTCCACCAGCACAAAGTGATAGGGAACCGCGGTGCCGTTCGCCCGGCGGATCCTCTCCAAACCGTCGGCACCGGATTCCGCCACATCCGTCGACAAACCCCACCTGCTGCACGTATCGGCCACAACCTTGCGGCTGGTGGCGTTATCGTCCACGACCAGTACGCGCAACCCCGCCAACTGTTCTGCTGCCGGCCGCAGCGATGCCGCGGCGGTGCGTCCCAGACACGCCGTGAAATGGAAACGGCTGCCCTCGCCCTCCTGGCTCTCTACCCAAATTCGTCCATGCATGAGCTCCACCAGCCGGGCACTGATGCTCAAGCCCAATCCCGCACCGCCATACTTGCGGGTGGAAGAAGCTTCCACTTGCGTGAATGGGTCGAAAATCGCTTTTTGGCGGTCCGGCGCGATCCCGATTCCCGTGTCCCTCACCACAAAGTGCAGCACCAATCCCTCATCCGATTCCGACTCGAATTCGGCCGAGACCAGGATCTCCCCTTTCTCAGTGAACTTAAGAGCATTGCCCACTAAATTGAGCAGGATCTGCCGCAGGCGATTGCCGTCGCCGACCAATGTCGCGGGTATCTTGGAATCCAGCCGGCAGACCAGTTCCAGCTTCTTCTCGTGCGCGCGGAACGCCAGCGTCCTGAGCACGTGGGACACGGCTTCTTCGAACGCGAACGGAGCCGAATCGAGCGAAATCCGGCCGGCTTCGATGGTGGAAATGTCCAGAACATCGTTGATGATCCCCATCAGCCGGAGCGCCGATTCACGCACCGTCGTGGCGAATTCTTCCTGCTCCTCCGTCAGTTCCGAGGCCAGAATCAGATCGTTCATGCCGAGAATGCCGTTCATCGGAGTTCGCAGCTCATGGCTGATGGTGGCCAGAAAATCGGTTTTCAGGCGGCTGGCTTCCTGAGCGGCATCGACCATTTGCAACAGATCCTGCCGCGAAACGTCCAACTCCTCCACCATGTGATTGAAGGCTACGGTCAGGTCGGCAACTTCGTCCAGGCTTTCCATAGGCGCGCGCTGCTTCAGGTCGCCGGCTCCGACTTTGTGTGCAAAGGTGACCAGATTCCGGAGCGGCCGCAGCAGGCGTGTCAGTTGCAGAAAATGCACCACAACGATCAACAGCAGCGTCACGAATGCGACCAGCACACCCGCGACCACGGCGCGGGTGAACAGCGCCCGTTGCTTGGCCATGGAAAAGCCGACCCGCACTACCCCCAGCCGGGAGTTCCCGGCCTTCGGGGATTCCCAGTCAAGCACCTCGGCTCCGGCGTGCGTGGTCACAAACCTCGCGGCCTCCAGGAATCCTGGCGGCACCTGCGTGCTCTTGAATGCTGAAACCATCGACGTCTCCGGCGGCCCAACATTGGGAAGCTCGGATGCCGGAAAGTCTTTGTGCATGGCTTGCGCCAGCACCGCGCCCGATGGATCGGTCATCACGACGTAGAATACGTCTTCGCTGGAGAGCGCGGCCGTCGCCGTGCGTCCCAGCTCTTCCCGGTTGTGCACCAGCATGGCCAGTTCGCTTTGATTGGCCAGAAATTCCGCCAATAGCAGCGCGCGCGACTCAAGCTGGCGCTGCAAGACCGAACCTTCTGTGACCAGAAATAGGCCGGTCAAAAAGAACAAAGACACCCCGACCAGACCGATGTTGGAGATCAACACGCGGGTGACCAGGCTGGTGCGGCGGGCTGGCCTGGCGGATTTCATTGCAGCACCACAAAGTCCTGCGTATCGGCCGCTGCCGGCGCATAGCGCAAGCCCAGCAGGCGGAGCACGCTTTGATTCACCGCGATTTTCACTTTTCGCGGCCCTTCCGCAGAACGGACATTCTGGCCGGCCATGACCTGCTGGGCCGTTTCACCGGTCTGCACGCCCACGTCACGGAAGTCCGGATAGATGCCGATCGCCGCCCCGGCGCGCGCAAATCCTTCCGAGAAACCGATTAACGGCAGACGGTTCTCGATGGAGGCGAGGATCAGCGGCTTGATGGTGGCGCTGTTATAGAGGGTGGCGTCGGGAACACACCAAACGAAATCCACTTGCCCCTTGAGCTTCTGCAGCTCCGCTAGCAGTTGTTCTATACCGGAGCATTCCAGCACGCGAGCATTGAAGCCTTGCTGTTCCGCCTGTGCCTGCAATGCTCCCGCGGCGAGCGCAGCGGTCTTCGGGTTTCGCACAATCGCCAGGCGTGTTTTTCCGGGGAAAACCTGCTTCAAGCGCGTGAGAACGGCTTGCAGGGGAACATCGAGCGAGATGGTGGCGGCTGGATTCCCGGCTGGTGTTCCTGCGCCCGGCCCGCGCAACACCATCGTCGAGATCACCGGTACGTCTGGCTTTTCAGCCGCTACGAGCTGTATGGCATCCGTACCCACTGCGATGATCAGGCGTGTGCCCGGCGCGGCGAAACGCTCCGAGCCCTGTCGTTCTCCGGCCGGCGCCGTCAGGTCGACTACGCGAACGTCCAGTGGTGTTCCATGGAATGCCGCGCGAATTCCATCGATCGCCGCTCGGTGCGCTTCCACCGCCGGATTGGCCACAATCGTGACACCGCCGGCTACCGGTTTGGACTCGCCACTACAGAACCCCGCGGCCCAGAGGAAGCCTGCGCAGAGCATCGCCCTCCGGTACGGATGCGTGCGGTGCATTTCTATTCCTTAGTCCGCCAGACCAGCTTCACGTACATCGATCGTCCGTTCTCCAACAGTTGGTCTTCGGGCAATCCGGCGCTGGCAGGGTCGTAGTAGGCGCGGTTGAACAGGTTGCGCACCCCAAACTGTACGTCGTAATCCGGGTGAATCCGGTTGGTCGTGAACGTGACGTCCGTGAGCCAGTAGGAAGGGACGGTCGCATCGCCGAGCGTTTTCCGGGCACTGAGGAACTGCAAAGCGGCGGCCGCGCGCAGGTGGTCCTTGAACAACGGCGAGGATCCCCGCAGCTTGCCGACCCAGCCTGGCGAATCCGGAAGCACGGTGTGGCTGATGCCCTCGGTGGCTCGCTGCACGGCGAGGCTGGCAGTGGTCTCAATCCAGCGGCATGGCTTCCCGCTCAGCTCGCCTTCCGCACCTCGAGCGTTCACGCGTGCGACGTTCTGGTATTGCAGAAAGCCCTGGCTGTTAGTTATCGCCTCAATGAGATCGTCCAGCCGGTACTGATAGACGGTAATGAGACCGCTAAGCCGCTCGTTAAATTTGTGCTCGGTGGAAATCTCATAGGTATCGGCACGCTCCGGCCGCAAATTTAAATTGGCGATTTCGCTAATCCCATCGGCGTAATACATTTCGTACTGATTCGGGTCCCGAAACGCCCGTCCCCAAAGGAACTTGTAAGCCGTTCGCTTGGACGGCTGATAGATCAACGCCGCGCGTGGAGAGACGAAGCCGCCGCCGTGTCTCGAGTCGTCGTATCGTACGCCCAGATAGGCGTTCCATTGTTGTGTAATCTGCCACTGTTGTTGCGCAAATATACCGGCACTGAGGTTGGGATGATCGACATCCAGATGGTCGCTATACACCGGCGTGACGTTGTAGTTCTCCTGCAGGGCCCGAATGTCGGCATTGACTTCACCACCCACCGTCAGTGTGCCCACCCGTGGAATGGCAAAATCATAGTCCAGGCGTGAGCCTACCCAGTCGCCATCGGTCAGATCACGGTTGTCTTCAATGCTGCTTCCGTCAATGGGAGGGGTCAGCGTGTAATCGTAGCGAGCGCGATAACGATACTCGTCATAGTAGATCCGCCAACGAACCTTGCGGCTGGCCGAAAGATCGCGCGAGTACATCGCCTCTACAAAGCCGCGCGCATCCAGAATTTTGTTTCCCCGGTCGTCGAAAATGGTTCCGAAAAACGCCGTAGGCACCAGCTTCTGGCGCGAGCCAAGCAACGCCGTGAAGCTCCAGTTTCCCCAGATCAGATTGGCGAACGTATGGTAACCGCGTTCCCCGTCGACATTCCGAGCCCAGCCGTAGTCGGTTTGCGGGCTGTCGAACTCGGGAAAATACAGCGACTGCCCGCTGTTGTTGAAAACTGAAGCAGAAATCAGCAGATTGGCGCCGTGACCCAGATTGATCGCCGAAGAGACTTCGCCTTTCTTTTCCCCGAAACTTCCCACTTCCGCGGTGGCGCGCAGAAACTTCGATTCCACCGGTGACTTGGTGACGATGTTGATCGTGGCAAAGATTCCGTTGCTCCCGTAGAGCGCCGATGAAGGACCGCGCACGATTTCGATTCGTTTCACCAGGTCCATATCCAGATCGAAATCCTGGCCGAAGTACCCGTTGGAACTGTACACGTTATCGGTCATATAGTGGCCATTGATCATGACCAGGATGCGCGTGGTGTAGTCGCCGGGGATGGAGAAGCCGCGCAGGCCGGCGTACTCGTAGGCCCGATCATTCACCATGTAGAAGCCGCGGACCGACGCCAGGGCTTCACCTAGCGTTCGGAATCCGTAATTCCGGATATCCTCATCGGAAATGATCGTAATGCTTGCGGGTGCGTCCTGAAGCGATTGGCTGTGAAGGGTCGCGGCCTCCACCAAGGGCAAGCTGTCAAACAAGACCGATTCCGGCTGGGTGCCATCAGCCGGCTGCCCATAAAGCGGCACTGACGCGATGATTGCCGCGAGCGTCAGGAATACGTCTTCAATTCTCGTGGGTTTCAGCACTGCCGAGTGTAGTCCGACGCCCCTGGAAAGATTCTACTTTCTGATTTCAAGCGGACACAGATTGTCTTTGGTTAGAACGCGGCCAGTTATCACTAGGCAACCGTGAGCGATTTCGCGCACCAAGCGCATCAACACCCCGGTCGAACGTTGCCACTTTAATTACATCTGATTACACTCAAAAATCGAGGATTCAGGCCGAAACGATGGATTCTCACGTGGCGGTGAGGGTGGGATTCGAACCCTTACGCCATATTGGAAACATGGAACTTGTTGATTCTGGGTTCCTCCAAATCCTCTAGATCCACTTAATGCTCTGCATCATTACACCTGATTACACCCAAGCAGCTGATCGCAGTCCGCCGCGCCGGGCTACTTGTGCATCGGAGTGGTTCGCGTAAAACGGGTCGTAAGGGCTGGGGGCGGCCAATCCGGGTCGGGTTCCTCTTTGCGCGCACATTCTTAAGAGTTCCTCACCCCCTCCGCGTTGATCAATTTTCCGAGAGCGACAGCCGTCTCGCTCGTAATGGCTGAACGGATCGGGTCCAATCATTAGCGATCGATGGATCGATGTTGCGTAGCGTTATTAGGTTCGGCTCGGTTCAAGCGTGTCGCGAATGTCCTGAAGCGTAACCACCAAGGTCATCGCCTCATCCGGACACGGATCAAAACCGAGCGCGATGTAGAATTTTCGCGCATCCTCGGAAATGGCGTGGACGACGATCCCCCGGATTCCAATCGTGTCCGCAGCCTGGGCAACTCGGTGGGCCGCATCTCGAAACAGCGCGCGCCCTAGGCCCCGCCCCTGATAGCTTCGATCTACCGCCAGACGGGCCAGCACGACAACAGGAATTGGGTCCGGCATGTTCCTTCGGAACCTGCCCGGAACCGTTGCTTGCGCGATGGCGCCAGAGGCGAGGGCGTAATAGGCTACAACCACCTTCCCCTCACAGACTACATATGTTCTGGAGGCACCACTTACCTGGTTCGCCCGGGCACGGCGTCGGAGCCAATCATCTAATACTGGCTCGCCTGAATCAAACCTTTCAATCTGATGCTCATCATTGAGCGGCTCGGGCGACGAGAGGGGCACGCTTATTCCCACGGCGGGCGCGTCTGCATAGTCTTAAGAAGCCGCTTATTCGGCTTCGGCGGAGCATCCAGGCGTGCCAGGAATTGACGATACACCTTGGGGCTGACCGTAAAAACAGTGCGATCCAGAAGCGTGTCCTCGGCCGCACGGCGAGCAGCGTCCAGAACAAAGTCCGTACGGTTCTTGCCTGAGAGCTCCGCCGCCCGATCGATCAGTTGGCGGACTTGGGGCTTGATGCGAAGGTTGAGCGCTTCGCGTTTACTGGCCTCACGTTGTGCTGCTCGCATATCGCCTTCCTGGAACCAGCATAGCAAATTGTAATGACAGCGTCTTTACGAGCTAGCGACCGCCCTTGCCTAGGCTGGGCAACCTGTGCCAAAAGGGCTCTGAAGCGTTTTACACCCGGCGTACGAGCATCTGGAAAGATCGATAGCACAAGGACGAATTATTAAGATGCGACGCTCGACCTCGCAGATGGGTCAAAACGAAATCGTTTCAGCACAGTTCGGGTCGAGTGGTGTGATTCCGTCATGTGGCTGCTGGCCTAATCCTCAACTTGTAGAGTGCGTCGGCAGGAATGCGTTGCTGCCCGCTTTCGAAGCCGACGACTGGCCCTCGTTCACTAGCGTGATGTTCGACCTACGGCGGATCAGCCGAACTAGCGGTCGGCAGATTGGTTCCATTCAGCCGAGTGGATGCTCCCGCGAGAAATGCCCATGGAAAATGGGGTTGGGTGTGCGGAGGCGCACGCTATACTGACTTTGTCATGCGGCCCTACCTGCAATCCGATCGAACCCTGGAACCCAGCATCCTGCCTATTGGGCGGTGTGCCGTTCTTCGCCCCATCGCTATCACGCTATTGGGTCTGCTCACCTGCGGTCTTTCCCCATCGCAGCGTCCCGGCGGCCCTTCCGGCCTGCCGTACCGCTTCTTGCTGGTGATAGGTGATCAGTGGAAGGACCCAGCAAGCACCGTGATCGAAGGCGGCGACGAGTTCAATACGGCGGCCGCGCTCCTGAAGAGCTGGGGCCTGCCGTTCGAAATCTGGCGGCTCGATCAGCAGCGGCTAGACAAGTATCACCTCCTCGACCGCGACGGCCGCCCCCGCTATGGAACCATCATCTGGGATGCGAGCGCGGAGCAGGCTCGGGATCAAGGGGTCGAACTGGTAGCCGAGCTGGTTACGTCGGACGCTGTAAATCTCTTAGTGCTGGGTGATGCATTGTCGGTCCCCGCTATTTCGGCCTTGGCGGGGGTCCGCTACATCAGCGGCTTCATTTCGCGCGACAATCCGGTCGTGAGCCGCGAGCACTTCATCACTCGCGGGCTGAATGGCGATTTGTTGCCGGCCGGAGCCTATTGGCCGGGGTACAAAGTCGTTGCCGAAAACGCGACGCCCGTAATGACTCGCGGACCTCATCCTTTCTTGACGGTGAGGCAGCCTGAGCGCGGTGGACGAGTGGTCTGGCTTGGCGTGGATCGCCCGGGCAACCAGCTGCAGAGACAGGTCGCCCGGGACCTGTTCAAGCGCGCGCTGGTTTGGGCGCAGGGCTACGCGCTCTACGCTGATTATTCGAAGACCATGGTCTTGTTCATGGACGACCCGGGAACCTCCGACAAGACCTACCTGCCTTACTGGAGCTATCTGACCCCGACTGAAGAAACGATCCGCAGAAGCCTGATCGGACCTCTCAAGCAGCATCACGCCGTGCTAACACCGGATGTCACGACCGGATATGTGGACCGCAAGTCGCAGCGCATCCTCAACCCTTGGCGGCAGGACCGCGTAGCAGACGAACTCGTCCCCGGCAGGGTGCACGACTTTGCATCGACCAAGCGCGGCCTGGATGCCGGAGTGCGCGAGGGCGTTTTCGAAATCCAAGCACACGGTTGGACCCACATCCTGCCCGACTTGGACTCTCCGCCGGGGCCGTTCTGGACGGCTCCCATGGACGGAGTCGGAAGCTACAACTGGTATCAGGAGTTTGGCGACCCTGATATCCGCAAGAAAGAGGTGCCCGCCATTTGGCAGGCTTTCCATATGCGGCGTGCCATCGAGTGCCTCCAGGAGGACTTCGGTATTCGCCCGCAGTTCATCATGGTCCCCGGAAGTGGCCATGGGACGTCGTTCCCGAACCACTCGGCCCGAATCGCCGCGCAGATGGGCTTCGGCCTCAGCTACTTCGGCGATGCGGAGTACCTGGACCCCGAGATGGTGCTGAGCCTGGAGCCGATTGTCATTTTCCGCACGTGGGCGTACGACCGTCCCTTCTTCGAGATTCCATGGACTCCCGACGCGCCATATTTTCTCCTCTTCCACGATCGCGACGTGTCACTTGATCCGGTGTGGCCAGAGCGTTTGCTGGAGCACCTGGGCAGCGGCCTGCACTACATGACAGCCAGCGAATACAGCGCCTACCTGCACGCCAAAGTGGAAGGTAACGGGACCGCCATGGCGATCGATTATGACCCCTACTACTGCCGGTTTTTCGCGTCGGCAAAATCAAAGTGGGTGCTCCACCTTTCCGACGAAGTCCGCCGCGCGGCAGCCCCGGCGGCGCCGGAGAGACAAATCATCGATATCCCAGCGGGAGCCGGCCGTCATACTATTCCTATGGGGCAGTAAGGGTATGGGGCAGTACATTTTTCAATTTCGCCGGCGCGGCAACAGCCGATCTCGGCAGTAATGGTGATCTTTCCTGGTTGCGGGAGGGCGCCAGAGGTTCATAACGTAGATCAAGTCCTGTTTCCTCCTGCTCCCACGAGGTGGACGTGAGCAATTTTGTCGGAACTGCCGCGCGCCCGATCGCGACCGGTTATTTACGCCACTCGGAAACATTCCCCAGGCGAGTGTTCGTAATGCCGCGGCCTTTCTTAGAGGCTCTGCCAGCATCACGGCTTCCGACGGTGCTTTCGACATCGTAGGCAACGTGACCAAGAGCGGATCGCCCAGCATCTCGCCGGCTCCCACCATCGGCGTCCCCGTAACGCCCGATCCCCTCGCCAGCATGAACCCGCCGTCCAATTGGGAAGATTATCCCAGTTGCATCGTAACCGACTCCCCGGTCGGCTCCGGGTCGTCCAGCACAACCATCAGTCCCCCCACCACCGGCGGCAACTGCCTAGTCAGCAGCTCCATTGTCATCCAGTGGAACTTCTACCACTCTGGTGGTGAACACTGTCACCTTCTCTGGCAACGCCTACATCAAGAACGCCGCCACCAACCCGTATGGCTCCGGCAGCAGCTCGGGATCCCGCTCATCGAATACCCAAAGAGTGCATGATCCAACTGTCCAGCTTCGGAATCCCCCACTGAAATGTACAAGATGAATCGGCCAAGATCAAAAACGCTCAAGGCTTTACCATGATCGTAGGCTTACCATGGAGGTTAATCCTGTGGGAGATACCCGATTCAGGGTTTGGTTTCAACCTTCGGTCAACCCGACTAAATTAGACCCGGCAGTCTGGGCCGATGATGTAACGGTGGCGGGCACCGGAAGTGACCTTCGGAGGCTGGTTCTAGAACGCCAGGACGTATTCGCTGCGCTGATGGAACTCCGGCCAGAGGATGAATGAATAGACGATGTCGACGCCATCAGGACGGACTGCGTGGTGTTGCGCGGTCGCCCGCTGCGGCGCCTGGCGGGAACAGCCGAACTCACGAACAATCAAGCAAGCGGTCCGGAAACTGCCATGTAGGAAATGTGGCAAAGGTTCTTCGTTCGCTCGCTCGAAACGTGCTGACTGCATTCGGATTTTGCAGGCGTTGCACAGCGCGCGGAAACCACAACCTTCCGGCACAAGTCCGGGAGAGCACCCACAGGTCAAAGTGAATAGGTCGTGCCGAACGTGGTGCTATTCAGGAAATCGCGCCTCATGATTCGCGGCACCAGGGCCGCGACAATCCTGTGCGCCCACACCAGTGGCGATGCGGACATGGATGTTACTACTTCCGCAGCTTGCGGAAAGCGCCTAACGTGTAATCGAGGTCCTCTATCTTGTGGCCGGCGTTCACACAGATGCGCAGCCGAGCGGTGCCCCGTGCAACCGCCGGGAATAAAACGGGCGAAATCAGGATGTTGTGATCGCGTAGGGCGCGCGCAAGCCGCAGCGCTGCTTCCTCGTCCTTCAGGACCACCGGGATGATCGGGGTGGTCGAGTATCCGGTATCGTAGCCCAAGTCTTGCAAGCCCGCGCGCAGGTAATTCGCTCGGTCGCGAAGGCGCGTGACCAGGTGCGGTTCGGCATTCAGGATCGCCAGCCCCTCCCTGATCGCGCCCGATGACGCCGGGCAAAGCGCGGCTGAGAAAATGTACGGCGAGGCCGAATGCTGCAGGAATACCGATACCTCTTCCGACATGGCAATAAACCCCCCTGTCGAAGGAATGCTCTTGGCGAGCGAGCCGGTCCAGAGATCTACGTCACTGGTCCGGCATCCGAAATGTTCGTCAGTGCCCCGGCCAGTCGGGCCGAGGACGCCGATCGCATGCGCGTCGTCGATCATCAGCAGGCACTCGAAGTCGCGTTTGATCTGGATCAGGTCGGGAAGCGGGCAGACATCGCCATCCATCGAGAACACGCCGTCGGCCACGATCAGCGTGCGGTTGCCCTTGCCGGATCGCAGCTCGTCGCGCAGGGAATCGAGGTCGTTATGGCGATAACGCTGCAACTGAACCCCGGCGAGACGGCAGGCATCCACGAGGCTTCGGTGCGAAAGGGAGTCGAGAATCACGCGATCCTGCGGTGTCAATAGACCGGAAATCACAGCGAGGTTGGCGTTGTAGCCGGAACTAAAAGTCAACGCGGATTGGGTACCCTTAAACGCCGCCAGATCCGCTTCGATCTGGCTGTGCAACACGTTCGACCCGGTGA
>JASHOO010000585.1 GCA_030041035.1 Bryobacteraceae bacterium
CCGGCAGCAATTCCGGCATCAGGCCCATATCCACCGCGCCCCGCGAATTCGAATAATCCACCAGCGCTACATACTGTACCGGAATGCCCAGGCTCGCACCGAATTCCACGAGTCTCCGTACAGCATCGCCTTTGATCGCGTCGCCGTAGATAATCACCAGCTCCGGTTCGGTTTTCAGTTTATCGCGCAGTGACTCCACCGCCGCCAGTTCCGATCCAGGTCCGGCCCGCAGTGTCGCGCCCGCATAGGCATCCTCGCGCACGGCCTTCGCGGCAACCACGTAAACGTGCGCCTGATGGTGCCGGTAGTTCGCACGAATCTGAAAGGAAAGGAACGGCTGCTCCTCTGCCAGATCCGCTCCCACAATTAGGATCGCTTTCCTCTCGTAAAGATCGCCGGTCGTCGCCAGGGTCGCAGTCGATCCGCTCATCGCATCCAGCAGCGTCACTACATCGCCGGTGCGGTGATGATCGATATGGTTCGTCCCCAGCACCAGGCGCGCGAACTTCTGAAGGTAGTAATTCTCCTCGTTGCTGGTGTGGTTCGATCCGATCACACCGAAGCTGCCGCCGCCCGCCTTCACCTCCTGAAACTTCTGCACGACGACGTCCAGCGCCTTCGACCACGAGAACGGCTCCAGCTTCCCGTTCACGCGCACCAGTGGCCCCTGCAGCCGCTCCGGATGATCGTAGAAATCGAATCCATACCGGCCCTTGATGCACAGAAACTCGCCGTTGATGCCCGACCGGTCCCGATTATTTCCGCGAACGATCTTGTCGTTGCGGACGCCCAACGTGGTCTTGCAGCCGTTTGAGCAGTGCGTGCAGATGGTGCCCACGTGCTCCATTTCCCACGGCCGTGTCTTGTAGCGATAAGTGCCGCTGGTCAGCGCGCCCACGGGGCAGATGTCGATACACATGCCGCACTCGTCGCATTCCAGATGATCACCCTGGTTTGGCGCAATTTCGGAAACCGCGCCCCGATTGATCACCCCCAGCGCGCCCACGCCCATGCCCTCGCTGCAAATGCGTACGCAGCGGAAACACAGGATGCAGCGCGGCCCGTCGTAAAAAACCACCGGCGACCACTGCTTCTCATCCACGTGGATCTTCTGCTCGGTAAACCGGCTCTCACCCGCGCCGTAGCGGAAAACCATGTCCTGCAGCTCGCACTCGCCGCCTTTGTCGCACACCGGGCAATCCAGCGGATGATTGGTCAGCAGAAACTCGAGCGTGTACTTGCGCGCCTGCCGCACCTGCTCGCTCTCCGTGCGCACCACCATGCCCGGAGCCACAGGCGTCGTGCACGCCACCATCAACTTGGGCGCTTTCTCGATTTCCACCAGGCACATGCGGCACGCCGCCTGCAACGCCAGCCCTTCGTAATAGCAGAAAGACGGGATCTCGATGCCGTGCTGTTTGGCCGCTTCAATCACCAAAGTGCCGGCAGGCGCCTCGATTTCCTTCTCGTTGATCGTGAGCTTGACGAGGTCCGCCATCTAAGCACTCACCAGTTGCGACACATGCTCATAGGGACACGGCTTCCCATCCAGGTGTGCCTCGAAATCCTCGCGGAATTTCTCCACAATCGACATCATCGGCATGGCCGCGGCATCACCCAGCGGGCAGAATGTGCGCCCGAGCATGTTCTTCGAGAGATCGCCCAGCAGCTCGATGTCTTCGCGGCGGCCGTGGCCCTCGTGAAAACGGACCAGGATTTTGCGCAGCCACGTCGTGCCCTCGCGGCACGGAATGCACCAGCCGCAGCTTTCGTGCGCGTAGAAACGCATAATGCGCAGCGCCACCTTCACCATGCACGTGTCCTCGTCCATGATGACCACCCCGCCCGAGCCGAGCATCGTTTTCTTTTTGGCCATGGCATCGTGGTCCATGGTCAAGCCTTCACACTCCTCCGCCGTGAGCAGCGGACACGATGACCCGCCCGGAATAAATGCCTTCAGTTTTTTGCCGCCGCGAATCCCGCCGCCCACCTCGTTGATCATTTTGTCCACCGGGAACCCGACCGGCAGCTCGTAAACGCCCGGCTTATTGATGTGCCCGGTGAGGCAGGTCAACTTCGTGCCCCCGGATTTAGGCACGCCTAGCGCCGCAAAGGCCGCCCCGCCATCGCGGATGATTACTGGCACCGAGGATATCGTCTCCACGTTATTCAGAATCGTAGGGCACTGGAACGCCCCCACTACCGCCGGAAACGGCGGGCGGATGCGCGGAATCCCGCGCTTGCCTTCCAGCGACTCCAGCAGCGCCGATTCCTCACCGCACTCGTACGCACCCGCGCCCGTGTGCGTGTAGGCGTCAAAGGAGAAATTCGTCCCTAGCAGGTTCTTGCCCAGATACCCCCGGTCGTATGCTTCGGCGATGGCCCGATCCAGGATCTCGATCAAATACCGGTACTCGCCGCGCACGTAAATATAGCCCGCGTGCGCGTCCACCGCCAGGCCTGCGATGAGCATGCCGTCGATGAGCTGGTGCGGGTCATATTCCATCAGCAGCCGATCCTTACAAGTGCCGGGCTCGCTTTCGTCCGCATTCACCACGATGTATTTCGGCTTGGGCGAATTGCGCGGCACGAAGCTCCATTTCATACCCGCCGGGAAGCCCGCGCCGCCCCGCCCGCGAAGGTTCGCGGCCTTCACCTCCTCGATGATTTCCTCCGGCTTCATCCCCAGCGCTTTTTTGAAAGCGACGTAGCCGTCGTGAGCGAGATACGTATCGATCGATGCCGAATTCGGCAGCCCGAAACGGCGGCTGAGAATTCTGACTTCGAGCGGGCTCGGTTCGTTGTAGAGCATCGTCTAGGTGCGATCCCTCAAGCTGGCCAGCAGCCGCTCCAGTTTCTCCGGCGTCACGAAGTGGTAGAAGTCGTAGTTCACCTGCAAAGCCGGTGCCCACGAACACGCGCCAATGCACTCTACTTCCTCGAGCGAGATCTGGCCGTCGGCGGTCACTTCCTTATGGCCGATGCCGAGCGTCTGGCATGCCTGCCGCCACAGTTCTTCCCCGCCGTTTAACAGGCAACTGATGTTGGTGCAGATCTGCACGTGCGCCTTGCCCAGCGGCTTCTTGTGCAGCATGGAGTAGTACGACAGCACTTCTTCTACCTGCAGCGGCGTTGTACCCGTACGATGCGCGACCTCCTCGATTAACTCTGGCGTGATCGAGCCGATCTCATCCTGCGCATACAGCAGCATCGGCACCATCGCCGACCTCTGCCGCCCCGGCGGATAGCTGTGGAGCAGCTTGTCAAACTTTGCCTCGAGTTGTGCAGAAAAAGTCATGCTGTTTTTGCTTCTCGGCTTCTCGGCGTCTCGGCGTTTAAAACTTCATCGGTCCGAATCACCCAAAACAAAATCCATGCTGCCGATCGATGCGATCACGTCCGCAATGAGCGTCCCCTTCACCATCCTCGGAATCGCTTGCAAATTACCGAAGCTCGGGCCGCGCACATGCACCCGGTACGGTTTCGCGGTCCCATCGCTCACCACGTAATAGCCCAATTCGCCGCGCGGCGACTCAATCACCTGATAAACCTCGCCTGCCGGCACACGGAATCCCTCGGTCACGATCTTGAAGTGATAGATGAGCGCTTCCATCTGCGTCTTCATCTTGTCGCGGTCGGGAAGAACCACGTGCGGCGCATCCGCCGTCCACCGGCCCTCCGGCATGCCTTCGAGCGCCTGCTTGATAATACGCGCGCTCTGCCGCATCTCCTCCATCCGCACCAGGTAGCGCGCGTAAACGTCGTTCTCGGTGCGCGTCGGGATTTCGAAGTCGAACTTCTCGTAACTGGAATAGGGCTCCGCTTTGCGTGCGTCGTATTTAAGCCCCGCGGCGCGCAGCATGGGCCCGGTAACACCCAGATCCAGCATGTCCTCCAGCGGAAAGCGGCCCACACCTTGCGTCCGACCGATCCAGATCCGGTTATTCGTCAGCAGTTCTTCGTATTCGTCCACGCGGCTCGGAAACACGTCGATGAAACTCTTCACCCGCTTCTGCCACCCGCGCGGCGGTTCCAGCGCCAGTCCGCCAATGCGAAAATAGCTCGTCATCATGCGCTGGCCCGAGAACATTTCGAAGATGCGCAAAATGTCCTCGCGCTCCCGGAAACAATAGAGGAACACCGACATCGCACCGATATCGATGGCGTGGGTGCCCAGCCACACCAGGTGGCTGTTGAGCCGTGTGAATTCGGTCAGCATCACACGCGTCCATTGTGCCCGCGGCGGAATCTCGAGCCCCAGCAGCTTCTCCACCGCCAGCGCGTAGCAGAGATTATTGGAAAGCGGCGCCAGGTAATCGATGCGATCCGTCAGCGTCACGCTCTGCTGATAAAACTTGACCTCGAATTCCTTCTCAATGCCGGTGTGCAAATAGCCGATATCCGGCTGCGCCGAAACAATATTCTCGCCGTCGAGCTCCAGCAGCAGCCGCAACACACCGTGCGTCGACGGGTGCTGCGGCCCCATGTTGAGGACCAGTTTCCGCGGCCGGGGATCAATTTCCGGCGCAACTGATTCCGCCGGCTCGGCTTCCACTGCGGTTACACCCGGAGTGTCTGGCTCGCTCATGTCACACCCGGTCTCCCGTCACCGGATAATCCTTCCGCAACGGATAACCTTCCCAGGTTTCGGGCAGCATGATGCGCCGCAGGTCAGGGTGGTTGCGGAAGCGGATCCCGAACAGATCGAATGCCTCGCGCTCGTACCAGTTGGCGCCCCGCCACACGCCCGTTGTCGAATCGATTTCCGGATCTGCGCCCGGCACCTTGCACTTGAGCCGCAATCTTTGGTTGCGCTCCGGGGAATGCAGATGATAGACCACCTCGAACCGCGGCTCTTCCGGGTACCAGTCAATGGCGGTGACCGTGCTCACCCGCACGAACTTCTGTTCGTGCTTCAAATAGTGGCAGACCTCGACGATCCGCTCGGCGGCGACCTCGAGCGTCAGTTCCCCGCGATCCAGCTTGCCCGCGCTCACTGACTCAGGCAGAACTTCCACTAGCGCCGCCACGACCGGCAGCGTTTTGATTTCGTCGGGAATCATCTATTGCTTCTCGTCCGGACGGTCCGCTGCATACGACCAGTCGAGCGCTCCCTTCTTCCAGATGAAGAAGAAGCCGCAAAGGATCAGCAAAATGAACACCAGCATTTCAACGAAGGCGAACATTCGTAGCTCGCGGTACACCACCGCCCACGGATACAGAAAAATCGCTTCGATATCGAACACGATGAACAGCATCCCGACCAGGTAAAACTTCACGCTGAATCGGTGGCGCGCGTCGCCGGTCGGCACCATGCCGCTCTCATACGGCAGATCTTTGACCCGGTCGCGAACCTTCTTCCCCAGCAGATGCGAGAGTCCCAGCATCAGCGCCGCGACCGCTATTGCGATCACTGCCTGAAGCAGAACAGGGAAGTAGACCTCGGTGTAGGAAGTTGGCATTCCTGTTTTGCCGGGAGCAAAAAGACGTGTAACTTTGAATATAATGAGTGGGAAAACAGAGTGTCAACCCGAACGGCGGTAATGAAACACACAGATGCTCCGACTATTCGGATCGTCGTGAATGGCGAAACCCGTCAGGTTCCCCAGGGCGAAACCATCGCCGGCCTGGTGCGCCATTTGGCGCTCGATCCCGAACGGCTCGCCATCGAGCTCGATCGGAAAATCATCAAGCGCATGCAATGGGCATCCACACCGCTCGCCGCGGGCGCTGAGGTCGAGATCGTCCAGTTTGTCGGCGGCGGCTAATTATCCTTCCGCTTCGTGCTGCGTCGGCCAGTGCAGCCCCTCCCTAGTGCTTTCTTATTAACTACTTCTGATTATTGTGCGTTTCAACCGCTGACCGTATACTACCCGGAAACTTATGGGCTTCGTGGGTAAAAACACCTCCATCGCGTTGTTTTTCTGTCTGGCTTGGCATCTGCAAGCCCAGGATCCCGTCGGCGTTTTGGAAGGACGGGTCAAGGACTCGTCCAGCGGATCGATTTCCGCCGCCGAAGTCACCGCCAGCAATCCCCGGACTGGTTTTAGCGCCAAACAGCGCTCTACCGAGGATGGCGAATTCCATTTCTCCTCGTTGCCGGCGGGTGAATATGATTTGCGGGTCACGGCTGACGGGTTTGCACCCTTTACCGCGACCGCAATCCGCATCGATATCGGCCGCACCGTACCGGTTGCCGTGAAGCTGGAAGTCGCCGCCGGGCATAATGAGGTCAGCGTTAACGGTACCGGCGCCACCATCGATCTGGGTTCTACTCTCGGCGACGTGGTTTCTTCGCTCGAGGCCTCAGACTTGCCGCTCAACGGCCGTAACCTCACGCAACTGGGACTGTTACAGGCCGGAGTGGCGCCCATGACCGGCGGGTTGGGCGAAGCCGGCGGGTTGGCGCGCTCCAACCAGGCTTATGCCGTGAACGGCCAACGGCCTGAATCTAATGGTTACCTGCTGGATGGCGTGTCCAATATGGATAATGTCAATGGCGCCTTCGCCATTCGCATCCCGGTGGACGCGGTGGCCGAATTCCGCATCCTAACCCTCAATGCGCCGGCGGAATACGGTGATACCAGCGGATCGACGACCAGCGTCGTCACCAAGTCCGGCGGAAATGCGTTTCACGGCGATTTCTACGAATTTTTCCGGAACAACGTCTGGGATTCCCGTAACTTCTTTGCTGCCACCACCGAGCCGCTCCACCAGAACCAGTACGGCGCCACGTTCGGCGGTCCGATTCGCAAGAACAAAGATTTCTTTTTCGCTTACTACGAGGGCCTGCGCAACCGCGCGGGCGTTACCCAGACCGCGATCGTTCCGACGCCGGAGCAGCGGGAGGGGAACTTCTCGGGTGACAGCGGTCCGTTGATCAACTACTTTACCGGGCAGCCGGTTCCCGGAAACCAGATTCCGCTCTCGCAATTCAGTTCGGTCGCGCTCAAGGAGTTGCAGTATTACCCGCTCGGCAACGTTTCCCCGTCGCTCTATGCCGCAACCGAGGTAGGCAGCAACAGTTACGATCAGGGTGGACTGCGCCTGGATCACTACTTTTCCGACGGCGACCAGCTATTCGTCCGTTATTCGGCCTCCAGTACGAGTGAAGTGGATCCGCTGCCGATTGCGGGAGCCAACGTGCCTGGGTTTCCCGTGGCGGACTCGATTAACACGCAGTCGATCACGGCCTCCGAGACGCATCTTTTTTCTCCAAACACGCTGCAGACGTTCCGCGCAGCGTTCTTCCGGAACGCATTTATTTTTGGCGAGCGGCTTAACACGACGCCCCCGAGCGCAGAGGGTTTTGAATATCAGCCGACGCTCGGTATCGCCGCGGGTCCACCGTACCTGATCGTGAGCGGATATGCCAGCGTGGGCGATCCGATTACGGGCCCGCAAAACACCTACCAGAACAACTACGAGGTCAGCGACTCTATCTCGATGACCCACGGGCGGCACAGCTTCAAGTTCGGGGGCGAGTTCACGCGCACTCAGATCAACCTGCTGTTCGGAATTGCCACTAACGGCTTTTTTGTCTTTGCGCCGTTTCCCTTCAGTGATTCGTTTGCGAGTTTCCTGACCGGCCAATCGGTCACCTTCTTCCAGGGCGGCGGACAGTTTGACCGCGCGCTGCGCAATATACTGGTGGCAGGTTTCGCACAGGACGAATGGCGCATCACGCCGCGCCTCACGCTTAATTACGGGGTGCGGTACGAAATCAACACGCCCTGGGTGGACATTCGCAATCGTATGAACGAATGGGCGCCCGGTGTGCAATCGACGGTATATCCGGATGCGCCTCCGGGGCTGCTGTTTCCGGGAGATGCCGGGGTGGTCCGCAGCATTGTCCCGAACTATTACAAAGCGTTCATGCCGCGTGTAGGTGTGGCCTGGGATGTGACAGGCAGCGGACATACCATCGTCCGTGCCGG
>JASHOO010000586.1 GCA_030041035.1 Bryobacteraceae bacterium
TTGCGCACCATCGCCGCCACCACCTGGTCCGAATATAAAAAGTATTTCGAAAAAGACGCCGCTCTGGCGCGCCGCTTTCAGGTCGTCAAGGTGGAGGAGCCCACTGAGGAAAAGTGCCGCGTCATGCTCCGCGGTCTCGTGCCCATGCTCGAGAAGCATCACAACGTCCGGATTCTCGATGAGGGCCTGGCCTCGGCCGTGAAACTTTCGCATCGCTATCTGCCGGACCGCCAGCTTCCCGATAAAGCCGTCAGTGTGCTCGATACCGCTTGCGCCCGCCTGGCCCTGGGCCAGAACTCCATTCCGCCCGCCATCGAAGACGCCACCCGCACGCTTGACGATCTCGCCGTGCAAACCCGCGTTCTCGAGCGTGAAACCGCGCTTGGTGCTGATCACAACGAGCGCCTCGCTCAGATCGCCAAGCAGCGCTCCGATACCGAAGGCAAGCTGACCGCCATGCGCGAGCGCTGGGAAAAGGAGCGCGACCTCGTCTCGCGCATCCGCGACGTGCGCTCCAAGCTCGAAGGAAATGGCTCACCCGCCCAGCCGGTCTCCGGTGACGGCCAGGCGGCGGCCGTTCAGACCGCCCTCGATCCCGCCCCGCTCCGCACCGAGCTTGCCAAGTTGAATACCGAGCTGGAAACCATCCAGGGCGAATCGCCGCTCATCCGCGTCTGCGTGGACTCGCAAATCGTCGGCGACGTCATCTCCGCCTGGACCGGCATTCCCGTTGGCAAGATGCTGAAGGACGAAGTTCAATCGGTCCTCACGCTCGATCAGCAACTCGGCCAGCGCGTCATCGGCCAATCCCACGCGCTCGCAGCGATCAGTGAACGCATCCGCACCGCTCGCGCCAGCCTCGAGGATCCCAACAAGCCCGTGGGCGTCTTCATGCTGGTTGGGCCCAGCGGCGTCGGCAAAACCGAAACCGCTCTCGCACTCTCCGATCTCCTCTACGGCGGCGAGCGCAATCTCATCACCATCAATATGTCCGAGTTCCAGGAAGCTCACACCGTCTCTACCCTCAAAGGTTCGCCTCCCGGTTACGTCGGCTACGGCGAGGGCGGCGTGCTCACCGAAGCCGTGCGCCGCCGGCCCTACTCCGTCGTCCTGCTCGATGAGGTCGAGAAGGCCCATCCCGACGTCCTCGAATTGTTCTTCCAGGTCTTCGACAAAGGCATGATGGAGGATGGCGAAGGCCGCGAGATCGATTTCAAAAATACCATCATCATCCTTACCTCCAACGCCGGCACCGACACCCTGATGAAACTCACCGCCGACCCCGAAACCATGCCCGGCTCCGAAGGCTTGGTCAAAGCCCTCAAGCCGGAGCTCAACAAAATCTTCAAGCCGGCGTTTCTCGGCCGCCTCGTGATCATTCCGTATTTCCCGGTGCGCGACGAGGCCCTCAAGAAGATCATCACCCTCAAGCTCGGCAAGATTCAGCGCCGTTTATTCGAGAATCACAGGATTCAGTTAACTTACGACGATCCGCTCATAGAGGAAGTGGCGCGCCGCTGCACCGAAGTCGAAAGCGGCGCCCGCAACGTGGATAATATTCTCACCAATACCCTCTTGCCGGAAATCTCCCGTCGGATTCTCGGCGGTCTAGCCGAACGCCAGCGCTTGAGCGCCATCCACGTCACCACCGGTGCTGACGGCGCGTTCGCCTACAACTGACAGGGGCCAAATCACCGCGGCTCGGCATCTGGCATCGTCAGCCTGGCCCAAACGCGCGTTTGCTACAATCTTCCCTCGTAAGCAGCTTCTGGAGGTTTCGATGCGCAACATTCTGTTCGCGTGCTTTGTTCTGCTGGCGCCAAACGTGCCCGCCGCCGATAGCGGCCTCACCCGCTGGAAAATTTCCGACCGCAGCCGCCCTCTTCCCCCCGTCATCACCCCCGCGACGCCTGGCACGCAACCATCGCCCGGTAAAGCGCCCTCCGACGCCGTCGTCCTGTTCAACGGCGCTGATCTCTCAAAATGGCTCGACAACAAAGGCGGCCCGGCTCGGTGGAAGGTCGTCGATGGCGCCATCGTCGTCGCGCCCGGAACCGGCGACATCCACACCGCCCAGTCCTTCGGCGATTGCCAGTTGCATGTCGAGTGGGCCGAGCCCGACCCGCCACACGGCAAAGACCAGGGCCGCGGCAACAGCGGTGTCTACCTCATGAGCCTTTATGAGCTACAGGTTCTCGATTCCTACGAGAACACCACCTATGCCGACGGCCAGGCCGGCGCCGTCTACGCCCAGACCCCGCCCCTCGTCAATGCCTGTCTCCCGCCCGGCCAGTGGCAGACCTATGACATCGTGTGGCATGGCCCCCGTTTTGCCCCCGATGCCAAACTCCTACGCCCTGCCCACATCACCGTTCTGCAAAACGGCGTGCTCGTCCAGGACAACACCGAGCTCACCGGCCCCACCGACTACATGAAGCGCCCGCCCTACAAGCCGCATGCCGAAAAGATGCCGCTGCTCTTGCAGGACCACGACCAGCCCGTGCGCTTCCGCAATATTTGGATCCGCGAAATTCCCGATTGACCCCTGCGCTGCTCAACTGCGCGCCGCGGGGTGCGCGCACTTCTCCGCCTCGTGAAGGTGGCTCTCCAGCACCGGAATCATCTTGGCGGCGTAATCCCGGATCTCTGCGTCCTGCCCACGCTTCGCTTCGCGCTTGAATGCTGCAATCGCGCGCCGGTGGCCGGTAATCTCATCCTGGATGAAGCGGCTGTCAAACTGCTTGCCGCTCGAGTGAACCAGTTGCACGATGGTCTTGTTCTTGGCGGTGTCGATTCCACGAGGCACCGAAACGCCTTTCTTGGCCGCTAATTCGGCGAGTTCTTTGTAGGACTGGGTGTGGTCCTGAACCAATGTCTTTGCGAAGTCCTTGACATCGGCCCGTGTGGCTTGGTTCTCCGCCAACTGCCCTTCGTGGGCTTCGCTCATATCCGAGGTGGCAGCCATGACGACGAATTCCTTGTCGGCGTGGCTCAACGACGCGGCCGAGATGATTCCCGCCGTGCCCAGCAAAACAGCACAGGAACAGCCCGCTACTACGCAACGAATCTGCATGAAAGTCTCCTTGTGACTTAGTGTGATCTGG
>JASHOO010000587.1 GCA_030041035.1 Bryobacteraceae bacterium
CGTTAAAACACCACCCGGACCGACCTCGAAGAAGCGATCGACACCTTGCGCAACGAGGCACTGAATCACGGCTTCCCATCGGACGGGGTGGGGAATTTGCTCGATCAGCCCTTGCCGGGCTTCCGAAGCAGTGCAAACCTCGCGCGCGGCGTAATTGTTGATGAGCGGCCAGTCGAGGTCATCAAAAGTGGTCGCATTCAATTCGGCCGCCATGCGTTCCTGTGCCGGCTTCATTAAGGGGCAGTGGAAGGGCGCACTCACGGGTAACAAAACGGCACGCCGCGCACCGGCAGTTTTGGCCAGTTCCATCGCGCGGTTCACGGCGCCGGCGTGGCCAGCGATCACAACTTGGTAAGGAGCGTTCAGATTCGCCGCAGTGACGACTTCGCCCTGAGCCGCGTTGTTCAACACCTCTTCGAGACGGTCCGGTGGGAGCTTGAGGATAGCGGCCATGGCACCTACTCCGGGTGGAACAGCTTCCTGCATGTAGCGGCCCCTTTTGCGAACGAGGCGCAGGGCGTCGCTGAAACGCAGCGATCCGGCGGCAACCAGAGCGGAGTATTCGCCCAGGCTGTGGCCGGCGACGTAGTCGGGCCGGATACCCAATTCCCGCAGCACGGTAAAAGCCGCAGCGGAAACGGTCAGCAAGGCGGGCTGCGTGTTCTCGGTCAGCCGCAAGTCCTCTTCTCTGCCTTCGGTGCATAGCCGGGAAATGGGGAAGCCCAAGGCCTGATCGGCGGATTCGAATACCAGCCGCGCCGTCGGATACGCTTCGGCCAACGTCCTGCCCATGCCCACGTATTGGGAGCCCTGTCCCGGAAAAAGCAGTGCCGTCTTTCCCATCCGATGAGATTGTATGATGGACAGATGCATTCCGCTACTTCCACGGGTGTGTCTGAAGCGCAGCAAATCATCGATCTCGAGCGTGAGTTTCTGGTTCAGAACTACGCGCGCTACGCGCTGGTGCTGGAGCGCGGCGAGGGATGCTACGTATACGACGTTGAGGGCAACCGCTACTTGGACTTCATTGCCGGCATCGGGGTGAACGCTTTGGGTCACGCGCATCCGCGCATCGTGAAGGTAATTCGCGAGCAGGCGGAGCTGCTCATTCATTCTTCAAACCTCTACTATCACCGTTATCAGGGCGCGCTGGCGAAGCGCTTGGCGGAGGTTAGTGGTCTCAACCGCTCCTTTTTTGCCAATAGCGGCACCGAAGCTATGGAAGGCGCGCTGAAGATGGTCCGCGCACATGCCAACAAGATCAGTCCGGAAAAGATTGAAGTCGTTTCAGTTGATAATTCATTCCACGGCAGGACGCTGGGGGCTCTCTCGATCACCGGCCAGCCGAAATACCGCCGAGACTTTGAACCATTGATTCCAGGCATCAGGTTTGTTCCGCAGAACGACATCGCCGCGCTCGAGCGGGCTGCGAACGAGCGGACAGCCGGGATCGTGATCGAGTGGATTCAGGGCGAGGGAGGCATCTTTCCGATTTCCAGTGAGTACGGACGGAAAGCTCGGGAGCTAGCCGACCGGTATGATGCACTGCTGGTATTCGACGAGATTCAGTGCGGCGTGGGGAGGCCCGGCACCTGGTTCGGCTACCAACTGGCTGATCCGGTGGTGCTGCCGGACGTGATGGTGGCAGCCAAGCCCCTGGCGTGCGGTCTGCCGCTGGGCGTCATCGTTGCGAACGAGAAGGCTGCTGCGGCCATCAGTACCGGAATGCATGGGTCGACATTCGGTGGAAGCGCGCTGGCGTGCCGTGTGGCGCTGGAGTTCTTCGACATTCTGGAAGGCCTGCTGCCCTCGATTCGGCGGGTGGGGGATTATTTTCGCTCGCGGTTGGAGGAGTTGGCGCGCAGGTACGGGTTCATCCGGGAGGTTCGCGCCCGCGGCCTCATGGTCGGCGTTGATATGAGCGTGCCGGGGAAGCAGATGGTAGCTGAGGCGCAGGCGCGCGGACTGCTCATCAACTGCACGCATGACACCGTGCTGCGCTTCCTGCCTCCTTATATCATCGCGGAAAAAGAAGTGGACGAAGCCATCTACATCCTGGACGGCATCTTCGCCGCGCAACCGTCACAATAGATCGTCGCGCCGATTTTGCTCGAGCAGCTTGACGATATCGCCTACCTGCTGGGCGCGGGAGCGGTCAGCGATCAACAGGGCATCCGGCGTATCGACCACTATGAGGTTATGCGCACCGAGCAGCGCGACCAGTTTGTTGCCGGCGTCGACGTAGTTACCGCTGCTGTCGTTCGAGACGACGGCGGAGCGGGCCGCATTTCCATCGCGGTCGCGCGTCACCAGTTCATAGACGGCGTTCCAACTGCCTACGTCATTCCAGCCGATGTCGTCACAGGCGAATCCCACCACGTTATTCGCGCGTTCCAGCACAGCGTAGTCGATGGAGATGTTTTCGGAGCGCGGAAAGACCTCCGCCAGCTTGGCGGAAAACCGACGGCTGGAGAAGCGGGGCAGGGAAGCCAGCAGCGTTGCGGTTTTCGGCAGGTGCCGGCGCAGAGCGTCCAGCAATATGTCCACGCGCCAGAAGAACATTCCGGCATTCCAATAAAAACGTTTCGCGGCGAGATACTTTGACGCAGTTCTGGCGTCCGGTTTCTCGCGGAAACTGCTCACGAGCGCCGGTTGCAGCGATCCGGAGCGGGTACCGCGCGGAAACTCAATGTATCCGTAACCGGTTTCAGCCCAGCGAGGGATGATGCCGAGAACGACAATCTTGCCCTCGGCGGCGGCTCGGAAACCCGCACGGGCGAACTGCAGGTAGCGGCGGGAATTGGCAATCACGTGATCTGAAGGGAACACACCCATGACGGCGTCCCTATCGATCGAATGCAGAATGTGGGCCGCGAGGCCGATGGCGGGAGCGGTGTTGCGCTGTACAGGCTCCGCCAAAATCTGGCGCCGCGGAATGGAGGGCAACTGACGTACGATCTCATCGCGCAGGTGTTCGTTGGTCAGAACCCAGAGCCGCTCGGACGGAATCAATGGCGACAGACGATCCACAGTAGCCTGAATGAGCGAGCGCTCACCGAAGATTTTCAGCACTTGCTTGGCTTGGGCGCGGCGGCTCCGCGGCCAAAATCGTGTGCCTCGGCCTCCGGCCAAGATCAAGGCGTAATCATGGCCCATGCGTTCACTATTGGATGGGATAGCCGTGAATCAGCCGGAAGGTCCGGCGCCATCGGGTCTTGGTGAAAAAGTGCTCGGTGAGGTCAACCAGGTGATCGAAGCCGATAGCCGGATTGGAGAGCGCTTCGGTTGTGGCGTCGTATGACCAGTAGATGATCAGCGGTTTGCCGATAATATTCTTTCGCGGCACAAACCCCCAGTAACGGCTATCGAGAGAGGAATCACGATTATCACCCATGGCGAAGTAGTAGCCGAGTGGCACAACCACTTCACCACGCTGCAGGTGGTTGAGCAGCATGTCCTGCCCCTGTGGGGACAAGCTGACGTTGGGCACACTGGGAAAATTATCGCGATAAGAGTCGATATAGTCGGTCTTATTGTACCTGTAGGGCTCGTCGAGCGGATGCCCGTTCAAGAACACGCGTTTGTTCTCCAGATGGATGCGATCTCCCGGTACGCCGATTACGCGTTTGACGAAGGTTTGCTTGATGTCGACGGGCCAGCGGAATACGATGATGTCTCCGCGGTGCACGTCCTCGTAAGGTAACAGGTGCCTGGTCAGCGGGCCGGGGGGCGCGTAAGCCAGTTTGTCGACAAGCAGATGATCGCCGATGAGCAGGGTATCCTCCATAGATCCCGTCGGAATTACGAAGGCTTGCACGAGTGTAGTCGTGCCAAACAGCAGCAGGATGATGGTGACGGTCCATTCGGCAATCACGCCTCGGGGAATGTCACCCTTGCGAGTTTGTTTGGTTTGTTCGGGTGCCTGCTCGGCCACGCCGGTATTTTCGGGGCTCACGATAACACCATTGTATAAGAGCCGCGATTCAAAGACGGGATGAACCGCAGTGCGGATTTGCTATGCTGTGAGGCGTGACACCGACGGCGGTTGTTCCCGTATATCACCGTCCCCTGACACGGGCGCAGTCGATGGCGCTGGTCTTCGCGTGCACGATCCTTGGCGCGGCAGCGCAGATGCTGATGAAGATCGGGCTCGACCACCTGGTTCATCCCGGCCTCCTGGGTTACCTGACTAGTGTGCCGCTTCTCGGTGGTTATTGTTTATACGGCCTAAACACAGTACTGATGGTGTTCGCGCTGCGGGACGGGGAGCTTTCGATTCTTTACCCTATCATTGCCCTGACTTATGTCTGGGTGACGATCTTGTCCGTTCTTTTTTTTCACGAATCGTTGAATCCTTTGAAGCTGGCGGGGGTGGCCATCGTGGTTGCCGGAGTAGCCGTTCTGGGGCGAGGCAGTAAGTCTTGACCACTCCCGTCTCGTCCATGTTGCTGGTTCTGGCCGCATCGTTCCTGGGGTCATTTGGCGCCGTGTTTCTCAAGTCCGGCGCGCAGAAACTCAAACACGGGCTGCGATACCTGATTCTGAACCTGCATCTCGGCGCGGGTGTGACGCTATTTCTGGGGTCGTCAGCCTTCTATGTACTCGGTCTCAAGCGCGGCGAGGTGTCTGTGCTTTACCCCATGGTGTCTCTAGCCAACGTTTGGACGCTGGTATGGTCCCGTTTGTTCTTCAAGGAGCCCATCACGCGCTCGAAAACGGTGGGGCTGCTGCTGATTATGGTGGGCGTGTTTTTCATTGGCTTGGGTGCGGAATCCCGGTAAGAAATCAAACGCTTTCCACGCGGTCGAGAGCGAGAAACTGCCGGATGTGCGGATGGGTTGATTTCTCGAGATCTTGCACAGACCCAAAGAAAATTACTTCTCCCTGGTATAGGAAAACCACGCGGTCGGCCACACGGTTCATGAGGTCCAGGTCATGAGTCACCACGACCGAGGTCAGCCTGAGCTGCCGCTTCAGTCGCAGCATCAATCCGGTGAGATGATCGGACATGATGGGGTCCACCATCGTGGTGGGTTCGTCGTAGAGGATGCATTCCGGCTGCGCCGCTAAAGCTCGGGCAATGGCGACCGCGCGCTTGTATCCGGTTGATAAGTCGGCCGGGTAGGCATCGCGGGCCTCGTAAATATCCACCATTTTCAGAAGTCCATTGACAACATCCTCTTTGTTTTGCTCGTCATAATCCTCGCGAAGTTCCAGCGAAAACAGCACGTTTTCCGCGGCGGTCAGAGAATCAAACAACGCGCCTGACTGAAACACCATGGTCACCTTTTTACGGATGCGGCGTAGATCGGGCTCGTCAAAATCGGTGATGTCTTCGTGCGCCACAATGACCCGCCCCCGGTCGGGCTTCAGGAAGCCCATGATGTGGGCCAGGGTGACCGATTTACCCACACCGCTGCGCCCGATAATGGCGACGGTCTGGCCACCATCGATATAAAAATTGCTGTCAACTAAAACCGGTTTGTCGAACGTCTTATAAACGTGGCGGAATTCGATGTAATGGGGATATTCATCTTGCGGCATGTGAATAAGCGGACCATTCCTCCGGTGTGTTGAGGTTGCGGAAGCAATGGGATTCCGGGACATGCCAAAAATCAACCTCCAGCCCGGCCAGGGCCCCGGTTATTTTGTAGACCCCATTGTTCAGAGCGCTGGAGACAGCGCTGATGCACTGATGGTGATAGGCCGCACAGAGTGGTTGCGGTACACCATCCGGAGCAACCGGAATTACCGCAGCGGCCTGACCGGTTTCAGCTCGCATCATGAGTTTCATGAGGAACTCGGCAGAGAGTGCCGGCATATCACACGCCAGCACCAGGTTCCAGTCAGAGTTGCTTCTGATGAGAGCGGCGTGCAAGCCGGAGAGGGGTCCGCGACCAGGGAAGATATCCTCAACAACCGGATAACCAAGGTTAGCATACCGGTGAATCTCTCCGACCAATATTATGTTGCCGGTAACCCCGCGCGCTTGAGATGCAACGTGTTCGACGAGCGAACGTCCATTAAAAGGCAGGAGGGCCTTATCGCGGCCCATGCGCGAACTGCGTCCTCCGGCCAGTACGAACACGGCGCGCTGCATGCAGAAATGATAACATTAGAGGAACCAGCGGCTGTAAGTGAAGTGGCAGAGAATTAAAACATTCGTATGCAGAATTGTTTTATACTATTTTCGGTGACTGCAGCCAGCGCCGCCATCTTATCCGCAGCTTCTGCGAATCGTTCCGCTACGGTGATGATCGTGGTGCGTCCGGACGCACGCACAGGGCGTCTGGTGCGCAGCGTGGCGCGTCCTGCGCATCCAAAGACCGATCCCACTGCGCCCCAAATTGAACTGCCGCCCGCTGAGACCGCAGTGCCCGAAGCATTCGCGCGACTTGTGGATGAAATTGCGCAACGGCACGCTGTTGACCGTGACTTGGTGCATTCGATGATCCAGGTGGAGAGCAACTATAACCCTCTGGCGGTCTCAAATAAAGGAGCGCTTGGTCTGATGCAGTTGGTGCCGTCCACGGCACGCCGGTTCGGGGTGGCGGATGCTTTCAACCCCGCGCAGAACGTCGAAGGCGGGGTGCGATATCTGAAATACCTGCTCGATCTTTATAACGGGGATCACCGGCTGGCGTTGGCGGCGTATAACGCGGGCGAGGGTACGGTGGAGCGTTTTGGCGGCGTGCCACCTTTTGTGGAAACCCGGAATTATGTTGAGCGCGTCGGCAAGGCTCTAGGTGAGAAGAAGGAAGAGCAAAAACAGCAGAACGCGCCTTCATCCACCCAGCCTGACGACGGTTTCAACCCCATTCACGCCTTCCTGGATGCGATGGGAAGGGTGTGTTATAGAACACCCTAGGTTATGAAACGGCTCTCCACAACGACGATGGTGCTGGTCGCGGCCGCGGCGGCAGTAGCGGGTCATGCTGCGCCCGTCGAAGTAATTGCCGTTCGTCACTGGTCCATGACCAATACGACGCGCATTGCTATCGAAATCACCGGCGAAGTGCACTACCGTTCGGATCGCGTTGAGAACCCGGATCGGATCTTCTTTGACTTTACAGGGGCCCGGCCGCACATCGAAGGCAAGCGTCTGTTTTCCGACGAGGTCGGCGATAAGCTGCTGAGGCGGATTCGCGTGGCTGAGACGTCGCCTGGAGTCACGCGCGTGGTGCTCGACCTGGAATCCCCAGCCGACTTTTCTGTGTCGCGTCTGGATAATCCAGACCGGCTGATCATCGAGTTGCGTCCGGCGGGAGCGGTGCGCAAGCCGGAATCTACGAACGAAGTGGCTGACGGTGAGCAGGAACGCGATCAGAAACCGGCGGTGATACAGGAACCCCGTCCCATGCGCCAGCCGGTGCAGCGAGCCGTTGCGCCGCCGCCCGTGCCGCTTCCCGACCCGCCCGCCGTTGTTCCCGAAATCAACCGGACGGCCGCCTCACGTTTGGCAGCCAAAGTGGCTCCGAATTCCGTGGTCACTCTACCTGATCCGCCTTCGGACGCACCGCTGATGAAATCTGAACCGACCGAGGTGGACGATGACACGCGCGATGGGGCCAGTCCCGTTGCCGTTCACGCCGTCCCCAAGGCCGCGCTGGTACCCAGCGATGGCGAGCGGTCCTTAACTCGGGCGCTCGGCCTAAAGATTAACCGGGTAGTCATCGACCCCGGCCATGGCGGCGCGGATCAAGGAACGGTAGGACGTCACGGCCTGATGGAGAAGGATCTGGTTCTGGACGTCGCCAAGCGGCTGGGGAAACTCATTGAGGAGCGGATGGGCGCTGAGGTGATCTACACTCGTCAGGACGACACCTTCATCCCCCTTCACGCGCGCACCGAGTTCGCCAACGAAAAGAAGGCGGATTTGTTTCTATCCATACATGCGAACTCGTCACCGCACCCTAAAGTTGGCGGCATCGAGGTCTACTACCTCAACTTCACGCGTTCGGCCGACGCTTTGGACGTAGCGGCACGCGAAAACGCCAGCTCGGAGAAGTCCGTTTACGAGTTGCGCGATCTGATCCAGACCATTACTCTGCACGACAAAATAGAAGAGTCGAGGGAGTTTGCATCTAAAGTCCAGGCGTCATTGCAGACCTTTGAGACCCGGTACAACGGCGGCGCCAAGAACCGGGGAGTCAAGCAAGCGCCTTTCGTAGTGCTGATCGGCGCCAACATGCCGTCAATCCTCGCCGAAGTCGGATTCCTGAGCAACTCCAAGGAAGAGCAGTCGCTCAAACGGCCCGAGCATCGGCAACGACTGGCCGAGGCGCTCTACCAAGGCGTGTCGCGATATGGCCAATCGCTCAGTCATTTCCAGGTTGCTCGGCGAACCCCCCCCGAATAGCGCCAGTGCGTGTTCTTGCTTTTCGCCATAGCCCCTGCGAAGGTCTTGGCTGGATCGCCGAAATCCTAGAGGCCCATGGCATTGGCTGCGAATGCGCCGATTTGTATGACGCGGCTGCTGGTGAGTCATCCACCGAGGATGCCGACGCCTTGATCTTTCTCGGTGGGTCAATGTCCGCCAACGACGATCTGTCGTTCTTGCGGTGCGAGATTGGCTATTTGCGCTCTGCCATTGCACTCGGCAAACCGGTGCTTGGCATCTGCCTGGGTGCCCAATTGATCGCGAAGGCTCTGGGAGCAAGGGTGTATGCGAATACAAAAAAAGAAATCGGCTGGGCACCGGTCTCGTTTAGTGACGCCGCGCAGAACGATCGGCTCCTGCACGGCGTGCGCTCGGAAATGGTCTTTCACTGGCACGGAGAAACCTTTAACCTTCCCGAGCGTGCCGTGCTGCTGGCCTCGTCGGCGGCCTGCCGGAATCAGGCTTTTCGATTGGGCGACCGGGTGTATGGCTTTCAGTTTCACCTGGAGGTCACACCGGAAATGATTCTCGAGTGGTGTCATGACGACGCAGGCCGTGAAGTCAGCGAGCCGCTCCATCCTTTCGCTCATTCTGCGCGAGCGAAGGATGTCGCGCGACTCGTTTTTGGCCGCTGGTGCGAACTTGTGAAAGGACGCGCAGAGGCCCGGCGGCGCTGCCGTTCAGCGTGAAGACCCGGACGCGAGCAATTGTTCCAGCGCCAGGCGCGCGGCATTCTGCGCTGCGTTTTTTTTCGAATACCCTTCAGCCTGCGCCGTCGAGTCTCTCCCCACCCGGACTTCCATCGTGAACGTTTTCGAGTGTTCCGGCCCAGTTTCCTTGACAATCACGTACCGCGGCAGGGGCAGGTGTCGTGCACGAGCCAACTCTTGCAACGCGCTCTTATAGTCGGTAAGCGTGGAGGGCAGGGGCTCGGTGGAGAACATTCCCGCCACTGCCGGGTCTCCGGCGATGTACTGTTTGACGAACTGACGCGTGCGGTCCATGCCGGCATCCAGGTAAAGCGCCGCGATGAGCGCCTCGAGAGCGTCCACGAGCAAGGTGCGCTTGGAGCGTCCCCCGCTCATTTCCTCACCGCGTC
>JASHOO010000070.1 GCA_030041035.1 Bryobacteraceae bacterium
GCGCTCCCGGTGGCTTCTTGGCGCTTTACTTCCCGTCGAATTGCCAGCAGTGCGATCTCGGAGTTTGAAAGACCTGAGTGATCTTGATCTGGGAGCACCAAACGCCCCATATCCTCTTCTGCGACGTCGCCGACTGGATCATGCAGAACCTTCACTGCCAGCAAGACTCTTTCTAGCGCGGCACGATCCACAGATTAGCCATAGCGCAGCCACATCTGCCGTCAATTAGGGTTTTTCAGAGGGACCTATCGGTTTTCGGGTTGATCCTCACCCGAATGGGGGTACCCTGTCCCCCCCAGATCCATCCGAGAACAAAATCATGAGAAATAGTCCCCGGCTGCGGCACTACCAAGCATGGCAACCGAACACATCTCCGATCACGATCTGGAACGCTACTACCTCGGGATGATAACCGACGAAACGGAATTGGCTCAGCTTGAGGAACACCTACTCTGGTGCGCCTGGTGCTTGGACCGGGCGCAGCGGACGCAGGACTACGTGGATGCGATGCGCAGGGCAATACTCGATTTGCTTTGACCGTTAAACCGAGCTACCCTACCGCTCGCCGACTTCTGGCTAACGCCTCGCATTCTGAACACGACAAACAGCCATGATCCCGGACATGCTGTTCATACTTTACCCGTGCGCGTTTCCATGCCGTTGCAGCGGCTACGAGATCCGCACCAAATCGGCGACGCCAGAAGCGATCAATCTTCGGGGACGTAGTGTCGTCTTCTTGCGCGGCTACAAGTGCCTTAAGCGTCTGCGACATATAATTGAACAACCGTTCACGGTATTCGCACGGAATCGTTTCTTGAATGCGTGGATTTATTTGAATTTCAGCGCCCATGCTAGTCCACCTCCTGGTCTTCCCGGACCCCACCGGGTGTCGACAAATGCAACGCAGATCACCTGCCAAGTGGAATGAAAGCGCTGTCCTTACAAAGACTGGTTGAAAACACGGGATCTTGGCTGTTCGTGTGTTAACCAATGAATCTACGGCGGCTATATCCGCCGCCTACGCGATGGCTGGGTGATTTTCCTCAACCATCTGACCGCACCTGTGTGGTTCTGCGCTGAATGAAGTTGGGATGGAAATGCCCTTTGAACCTGAATGTTCACGGTGGAGCGATAATGTGTCCGTGCCCCTTCCGCTCAAAACCATCAACGCGGAACTGGCGAAGCGCGGGCTCAAAACCACGCTTGCCAAAGGTGACGGGTATTTCTACGTGGTGGGTGTTGAAGCGGCTGATTGGCTGGATCGGACGGTTAGGGTCCAGACGCTGCACGCCTTGACGCTGGATCAGTGGATTGAGGAGTTGCAAAAGCTGGCGAAAAAGAATCGCCAATTGCTGGCACAGGCCACATCACCGAAACCCGAAGCAAAGCCGAGATCTCGATTGGTGCAAAGAATGGATTAACCCGGTGCTGCTTGGGCCAGCGCCGATGAAATCTCAAGCATGTGCCGCCAGCACTTTGCAAACCTCAGGCAGCAATACTTCTTCCCTTACCGGCTTATGTAGCGCTGACTGGGCACCAAGATTTCTCGCAGCACGGAGAAATGCTCCTTGCAAGAAGCCCGAAACCGCGACCACTTTGATGCGCGGCAACTCCGCACGAATGGAGCGCATCACTTCAATGCCGTCTTCTTCCGGCATACTCAGATCCAAAATAACCAGATCGAAATAACGTTCCAGGACAGCTTTCCAAGCTTCCCGACCGTTTGCTGCCTCGAAAACAAAGTATCCGACTTCCTCCAGAGTACGGCGAAACATACGGCGCGTTTCGGGATCATCTTCTGCCACGAGAATCGAGGGGACGTATGGGACGGGAGTCTTTTTCTCTGTCACTTGCTCGCTACCTGGCATCGCTGTTTGGACGCTCGACTGAAGGTGCTTACAACAGGAGCCTTGGCTTGGACGACTTCTTCATGCATGAGCCGAAGATGTTGACGATAGGAATCCTCTGCCTCGTTCATTTTGATTTGCGTTGCTTGTACGGTCACATCAACCGCTGTCAGATCTTCGTAGGCTTCCATCGCGGCACGATACTTCTGCACCGCCGCCCAATGTTCCAGCACAGCTTGCTTGAGCAACTTTTCGTTCTCGACGCAGATTGAACAGCTTGTCATCCGGATTATCCCCGTTGTTTCCGTCCGCTGAGGGAGTGCCACATGCGTAGCGGACGCATTCAATGCGGCCATCCCTAGCCACACTGGGGTGAGCACGTGCAGCGCCATTTCCGTAAACGTTGTTCTAATTAAAGGATGTGACTACCGAGCATTAATGCTGCGGGGCATTGGGTGGGTGAAAAGCCTCAACACAGCGGGGGAGTGAATCGTCCGATAGTAGCTCGGTCCCGATCGTTAACCTGGTGGTATATTTACAAGTCGATACCCTCATTTGCGGTAATTGCCTACCCCCAGACTTGGTATGATTGCCAGAAATGCCAACCTACACCCGCACCTCCCTCCTCTCCCACGCCCTGATCCCAATCCATCCGGCGTTATACTCAACGAAGAAGGTTGAGCGATGGAAATATCCGAGATCTTTGGACCCAGCCCACGGCACAGGGGACGGCCACCGGCGTGGCTAAAGGAGCTTCGTAGAAAATCGGGCAAACTCCAAACTGAACCTGAACCCAAACCCGATCGTGACGATGGGCATAACCCCGAAGGCAATTCGGGAACACCCGCCACAGCCTGTGTCAGCATCGATCAGCGACTGTGCACGACCCGATC
>JASHOO010000588.1 GCA_030041035.1 Bryobacteraceae bacterium
AGGCTCGGCGGAGATGCTCACCGGTACTTCCGCCGCCAGCCACTTCTCTGAGTCCGATTCGTATTGCACGACACGCAGGGTGTAACTTCCGGGCGGCACATCGGTCACACGAAAGCGGCCGGTGGAGACGTTCACGAAAGCACGTGCAACGGGAAGGCGATCGCCGTCGCGATACATCTGCATTTGAGTCCAGGCGCGAGGCGCAAAGCCGGAAAACCGGCCGTCTATGTCAAACGCGGCTTCGGTTTTCTGCTGAAAGTCCGCATTCGTTTGTTCCCCCGGCGCCAGGTGAAACACGAAAGCGCCGGAAGTGGAGTCGCCACTTGGATAGTATACGGGCCGCAGCCCACGGTGATCGTTATTCGGGTTCAGGATTGTCCCGAAGTACTGAGTGCTGGAGGCCTCGCCGGCAAGCCGGACAATGTAATCTCCTGGTAACAGCTTCAGAAACAAATAGCGGCCGCGATCGTCGGTGCTCGCTGTCTGCACGATAGCGTATTCCACCCCGGTCAGCGATGCCCGCACGGCGATCACTTGAACGGAAACTCCCTCAAGGGGCTCGCTGTTCTCATCGAGAACCGTTCCGCCGATTGCCGCCACCGGCATGAGATTGAGTCGGGTTGGTGGAGAATCCGGCTTGAGCTGCACCAATTGGAAGCTTGGAATGGGCGCTAGCTGAAAGCTCTGACTCGCTTCGACAGCGGTGTCTTCCTGCCTACCCATGACAGCAAACACGTTCTGTCGTGCGGATAGCGCCTGTTCCGAAACAAATCCCGGTTTGGATGCGGACAACATATACGGGCCGGCAGGCAGGTTGTCTGCGCGAAAGTTGCCCATTGCATCGGTGAACCGGTAACCGGCCGCCAACCCCCTGTAAGACACAAGAGCATGCGGTATTCCCACGCCTGTGGCGGAATTCACGACAGTACCGCTCAGATTGCAACGTGCGGACGTTTGATCTAAAGCAGGTTGACCCGTAACAGGGCACAACGCGCCGGCCAGGAGGGCCGCAACGAGCCCACGCTCCCAGCGGGAATGCATCCCTGAAATGTATCGGACCGAGTCGTTCGACGCAAGCCCGGTGCAACAGTTCCCCTGGAATCAGCAGCGATCGCAAGCTGCACATGCGATATATGTGGCTCCGTTTCCTCAATGAACAAAACTGTGGTATCCTCATCCCCCAATATCCGACACGGGTGATTCATGCGCTTTCTGCTCGTTCTGTACCCTCTCGTGCTGGCGGCTCAGCCGGCGTTAGACAAGGGCCGTCTGCTGCTCGAGTCGATCCACAAGGGCGACCTCGCCGGTGTTCGCACCGCGCTCGAATCCGGCGCTGACGCCAACACACGCGACGATCTGGGTGACACCGCGCTCATGCATGCCGCCGCCTATGCCCCGCTCGACGCCATGCGGGACCTGCTTGCCGCCGGTGCCGACGTGAATGCCGTCAGTAATGCCGGCTTCACTCCCCTCATGTGGTCGATCCACGACCCCGCCAAGCTACGGCTGCTTATCTCTAAAGGCGCCAACGTGAACGTCCGGGCCAAGGACGGCAACACCGCCCTGATCCTCGCGCGTCAAAATGGCGTCTCGGACGCCGTTCCGATCCTCCTGAAGGCTGGAGCCAAGGACGAAGACGGCATGGATACCGTAGGCCGCCCCGCCCTTGAGATGGGACGTGACCTCCTGTTGCAGAATGCCGGCGTCGGCGCCGAGCCAATGCATCTTCTCAAGCAGCAAACGCCTCCCCTGATCCTCACAGTGTTCCTTGCCGGCGGAACCGTTGAGCCTCTCCGCGCCATGCTCAACGCGGGCGCGGCTATCGACGCGCCCATGAAGTTTGTCAGTCTGACTCTGCCGCCGATCTCTTACGCCGCCTCGCAAGGAAACGTCGCCCAGGTTCGTGAACTGCTGAATCGCGGCGCTAATGCCAACACCATCGGCTCGCGCGGCCTCACGCCCCTCATGGTGGCCGCCTTGGCGGACGCGCAGAGCCCTGAAATCATCCGTTTACTCCTGGCCAAGGACGCCAAGGTCGACGCCCGCGACGAATCCGGCTTCACCGCTCTGGATTGGGCGCTGCTACAAGGCGAGACGGAAGTGGCCCAGGAGCTGCGCGCCGCCGGTGCAAAACCCATGGCAGAGCTCTCGCGGCCGCGCCCGGTCGATGTCCCGCGCACCCCCGCCGCAGCCGTCGAGAAAGCCATCGCCCTGCTCCAGCCAATCGGCCCGAACTTTTTCAAGACCAGTGGCGGGTGTATCTCTTGTCATAACAACTCGCTCCCTGGCTTGGCCGCGCGCATGGCCCTCGAACACAAAGTGCCCGTCAACACCGCCTTGATCGGGCACGCCGAGAAAGCCGCAATGGCCACCTGGAGCCCTGTGCAAGAAAAACTCGCCGTGGGCGCCAGTTCCATCGGCGGGCTCGTCGCCAACCTCAGCTACGAGCTGTTCGCCATGGCCGAAGCGCACTATCCCCGAAACTTCGTTACCGATGCCGCCGCTCTCGCGCTGCTGCGCCTGCAGCATTCCAACGGCACGTGGTCCATAACGGATAGCCGTCCTCCCCTCGGCGTCAGCGATATCAAGTGGGCGGCGCTCGTATCGCGCGGCCTGCTCACTTATCTTCCCGCGGGCCTCAGCGCCGAACGCGACCACGCGGTCACCGCCGCCCGCGCTTACCTCACGAATACTGCTCCCCGCAGTACGCAGGACGCGGTATTCCGTCTTCTCGGCCTGATGTGGACGAGCGCTCCGCCCGGCGCTATCGAGGAAGCCCAGGCCAATTTGCTCGCTCTTCAGCGTCAGGACGGCGGTTGGGGGCAGTTGACCACTATGGCGACTGACGCCTATGCCACGGGCCAGGCACTGTTCGCATTGCAATCCGCCGGCATCACGGCTTCCGATCCGGCGTACCGGCACGGTGTTGATTACCTGCTGCGGACACAATTGCCCGACGGTTCCTGGTTCGTGCAGTCGCGGGCTCTCTCATTCCAGCCCTACCGCGAAACCGGATTTCCGCACGGCCGGAGCCAGTTCATTTCTGCGGCGGCGACCTCGTGGGCGGTCATGGCCCTCGCGCCCGCCATCGACACGCCGAAGGCATCAGCAGCCTCGCGGTAGCTAACCCACGCCTCCGGTTGCCAGCTTTAGATTGAATTCGAGCGCCAACCTCAGCGGCTGCGACGAAAGATACCATCGAAGTGGAGGCTAAAGCATGAACAAGATCACACCTTTTCTGTGGTTCAACGACAATGCCGAAGACGCTGCGGAGTTTTATCTCTCGGTATTTCCTGAAGCGAAGAAGCTTGGGGAGCTGCGTTCGAGTGGCGTGGGGCCCTGGCCCACGGGAAAGATCGCGACCATCACGATCGAACTTATGGGCCAGCAAATGACATTCCTCAACGGTGGCGCCGCGCACGCGCTCACGCCGGCCTTCTCATACTCCGTCGCGTGCAAGGACCAGGCCGAGATCGACCGCTACTGGGACAGGCTGCTTGATGGTGGGAAGCCCATGGCCTGCGGCTGGCTAACGGACAAGTTCGGCCTGTGTTGGCAAATAGTGCCGGAGAAAATTGGCGAGATCCTGAAGCATCCGAGGGCAATGGCTGCGATGATGAAAATGGTTAAATTCGACATCGCCACGCTGGAAGCAGCGGCGAGGGAGTAATACCGGGCTAATCCTAATAGCTCATCAGTAAGCTACCTGTGGGGTCGGCACTCAATGTCCAAACTTCTTGCGATTTGAGGGGAACACGTTTGAGAAGGAAGGAGTACGAGTGAAGCAGCTATTGGTCGGACTTCTGATGGCTGCGGCGGTTGCTCTACCGCTCGCCGCTGCAATCGACAAGCCGGTGAAAGTCGAGGGTGGCTTGGTGGCCGGTATTCCAGGCACTCAGGACAAGTCGATCTCCGTGTTCAAAGGCATTCCGTTCGCCGCGCCGCCGGTAGGCGATCTTCGCTGGCGTGCGCCGCAGCCTGTAGTCGCCTGGCAAGGCGTGAAGCAGGCGGTGAATTTCAGCGACAGCTGCGTTCAGACGTTGACCCCAGGGCATGCAGGGTTCGGCCCGTGGACCTGGGAATTCCTGACGCAGAACCACGTCAGCGAGGACTGCCTCTATCTGAACGTCTGGACGCCGGCAAGGTCCGCTGGCGAACGGCACCCGGTGTTCCTATATATTTACGGCGGCGCCTTCACGAGCGGG
>JASHOO010000071.1 GCA_030041035.1 Bryobacteraceae bacterium
GCAGAAACTTTGCCTGCGGGCGGGATAGAGTATGCGGAAGGTCTTCTGTTGCTCATAGCGAGCAACGGTAATAGAAAATGCCATCGAACACCAAGTTGGCGACAGCAGTATTCAGCTCAGTAAAGGACCTGCAGGTCGTGGCAACCGAACTCCACGGCGCGGGTTAGTACATTGGTTATTAACGCTGTTCAGAGCCGGGCGTGAGCGCGGGCTGGCAGTGTATTCCTGCACCACCATGACCACGAAAAAGACTTTGCACCGATCCCAACCACCGACCCAGCACACCCGCCCGCCATCGATGTGATCGCCCAATGCAACCGGAGTTGAAAGCCAGAAGAACTTGGTCTGAACCTGCATGTGCCGTCCTTCTCGATAGCGCGCCGTGCTCAGCTCTTACTCTACGGAAGCCGCAACGGCATTCGAGATCAATCTGAGAAATCGGCCGTCATCCACCGCATAAGGGCGATTGGTCAAGATGACGCACACAACTTGCGTTGCCGGGTCCGCTGACGAAAATCGCGCGATTTTAGCTTGCCGGGCAGCTCTCACTGGCGCGCGCAATTCAAGGTTCTCAGGAAGCATATCCGGCAGTCCGGACGTATGCCGAAGCAAGTCCCGAACCTGAACCTTGTCCCGTTCTCCGCCTTGAAACTCCGGCAAATAGCGCTGAACGGGATCCCGGAGAGAAACCAAGCCGCGCTCGACGAGAAGCATCAACGAGGATGCCGTAACGGGTTTCGTGATCGACGCCAGCAGAAACACCGAATCGGCCTGCACGGCCTGAGAATCCGCTGCCGTAGAGAGCCGGCCGAATCCGCGATGCAGTACGATACGCCCGCGCCGCGCCACCAGGATCGCTGCAGCACCCAGCTTTCCTGATTCGATTTCCGATTCGATAAGCCGCGACGTTCGGTCCAGTTGCTCCTGCGATACGCCCGCGCGGGCTGGTGAATCAGGCGTCAATTGTGCTGCCATCGACCCGGCGAATATCGTGCCCAGAACACTAATAAGTCCGCGTCCCATTCACTTTCGTCTCGATCATGTAAACCGAAGCTCCCGCCGTGACGTATAGGTTGCGGAACCCATCGCCCCAGGTACAGTTGTTCGAATCCTCGGGCGTCGGAATCTCCCCCAGCTTGCGCCCCCGCACATCGAACACGACGATCGCGCCTTCGCTCGCAGCCCAAACATTCCCCATTTCGTCGGTCTTCAATCCGTGCGCTTTCGCTGCCGCAAAAACCCGGCCCCCGCGAGCCGCGCCGTCCCCTGCGATCTCATACACCCACATCTTCCCTCCGCCGCTACCGGCGGCGTATAGTTTCTGCTGATTGGGAGCCAGCGCGATACCGCTCGGCCGCTCACCATCGTTCGCGACCATCCGCACATCGCCTTTCCGCGTGACTTGGTGAATGCCCTTCGCATCCGCGAAGTAGATGCTGCCGTCAATGGCGTAAACGAGATCGGCCGGTGCCTCAAGCTCGCTGGCCAGCACCGTTATGGTCCCATCCTTCTCCCTTCGGGTCACCCGCCCGCGCTCGCATGCCAACAAGCGCCCTTGATGATCGAAGGTCAAGGCGCACGCCCCATTGCTGTTTTCCCGAAATACGCTGGTTGTTCCCGCGCTCCATTTCATGATGCGGTTTGCCGGTCTATCGCAGAACAGCAGGTATCCGATCCGGCTGAACACAGCGCCATTAACGGACCCAAACCCGCCTGCAACTTTCTGAACCACTGGCTTTGGGCCGGTCAATTTTTCCAGTTCGCCCTGCATCAAGATCCCGCCCCGTGCCCGTAAAACGAGTGTGCCGGAGCCGTGTATTCGATGCGCAGTTCCGGAGTTTCGACGCGTTCGTGCCCTCGGTACGCCGATTCCATCAACGCCGAAAGAGCGCCTGTAGTCAGCAGCGTTCGCTCCACCGGATACGGAGCTTTTCCGGTCTCGAACATCTGCACGATCCCGTGCACGAGCATGCTGAAATTGTTTGAATTCTCCGGAGGCACGTAGCACAAGGTGCTGTCGATCCCGGCCCCGCCCTTGAGACGAAACGCAGCCAGGTATTCATTCACCAACCCGCCCAGCGCCAGAACCGCCCCGTGCGTCCCATCGTTGTATTCAACGAGACATGCGACCGGTTGTTTAACGTCCTCCGGGCTGCCCGCGCCAGGCCTTTCCGCTCGTGCCAGTGCGGCGCGCATCAGATCCCGCGGCCATTCTCCCCGCTCCGCGGCGCGCCACACCTCCTCGCCCTCTATGTGCTTCACGCTTCGAATGCCGGTTTCTCCGCCTTTGCGGCGCTCGACAAAACACTGGAGCACTTCGAGATCATGGAAAATTCCGCCGTCGGTCACCCATCCGTTTCCCACGGCCAGTGCGTCGGCGAATTTCACACCCAGCGGATAGTCCAGTTCCGGACGCCGAAATGTCACCGAAACCGACGACCCTGCCATCATCGGAAATCCCAAGTCGCGCGACCAACTATGCATCTGCTTCGCCTCATCCCAGCTCCACGATAGATGCTTGTCTGAATACACCGGAACGGCGCGCTGAGAACTCCGAAAGATCTCGACAATTTGCCGGAAGAACTGAAATCGAGGATAAAGTTGCTGCTGTTTCTGATTAACCGGATACTCGCCGTGCTCTGCCACAAGCAGCACCCCATCCACAGCCAGTTTGCCGGTGCCCAGCGTCAACGCTTCGCCGATGGACTTCACGACCGGAAAATGGTACGCCGACGCCAGGCGGTAACCGATATCCGCCGGGTGCACTTGGTCCATGTAAAGCGAAACAATCTCGCACGGCGGCCTGTACAACCGGTCGTTAATCCAGTAGCCCTCCAGGAAACGCGTGATGATGTCGTCGGCGTGCGAACGCAGGAAATAGGTCGTGGTAATGGCCGCGATCCTCTTCCGTTTAGTGGGAATCGGAAGGGCGGCTATTGCAGGCAGTCGCAGGAAATCCCGGCGTTTCATTTTCCGGCCATTTCTCTTGCCACCGCTTCGTTTGCCCGCATGACCCGCAGCAAATTCTCTCCCATGATGTTGCGGATATCTGCATCGGAGTAGCCGATGTCGATCGGCCCTTTTACCAGCATTGGATATTTGGAAACGTCCTCAACGCCGGCCGGCACCATTCCCGAAACGCCGTCGAAATCGGATCCAATGCCGACGTGGTCTGCGCCGATCGTCTTTGCGGCATGATCGATGTGCCGCAGCACGGCGCTGATGTCCACCGCCGACAATTGTGCCTTGTAGCGTTGTTGAATCGAGCGCTTCAACTCCCACCGCCGTGGATTGCTTCCGCTCACAGCGAGCATATCGGCTATTTCTCTATCGCGCGCCGCGTGGAGCCGCGCGAATTGAGCGGCAGCGTTTTCGTCGAGATAAGCCGTGTTGAAATTGATGAACACTACCCCGCCCGCGTGGGCCAACGTTTTTAACATCTCATCACTCATGTTGCGCGGGATATTGCAAAGGGCGCGCATGGAGGAATGCGATGCGATCACCGGTGCTCGCGATGCCTCCACGGCGGCATAGAAAGTCTTATCGGATACGTGTGAGATGTCCACCATCATGCCCAGCCGGTTCATTTCCTGGATCACTTCGCGTCCATACTGCGTAAGCCCGTTGTGCACCGCCTGATCTGTGCTCGAATCGGCCCAGTCGTTCGTTTTGAAATGCGTCAGTGTCATGTAGCGGATGCCCAATCGGTAATAATCTCGTAGGACCGGCAAGCTGTCGCTGATGAGCTGCCCTCCTTCCAAACCGAGTAGTGCCGCGATTTTTCCATCTCCGTGGATGCGCAGGATGTCCTCCGCCGTCGATGCCATCTCGATGTCGTTTGCGTTCCGGCGCACCTCCTCGCGCAGTCCATCAATCAGTTCGAGCGTTCGCGTCACCCATGTTTCCTGCGGGTAATCCTGGGCGACATAGATGCCGAAGAAAATGGCGCCCACATGGCCGCGCCGCAGCCGCGGAATATCCGCCTCATAGTAGTGGTGTTCTGCCGCTAGCTGATACCCTTCATCAACGACGTAACCCGCAGTATCAACGTGCGTGTCGACGATGAGCAGATCCTGGAGCAGATGGGCGAGGCGCTCGCTGGTAGTGGACTGCGCAAGTAGTGCGTTGCCAATGAGCAAAGCCGCCAAAACGTACCAGGAGCTCATGAGCAGTCATATTATCAGGGAGTGGTGAGTGCGGAGGGAACACGAGATCAACCCCGCCAATTTCCTAGATTGGGACTTGAACGAAGCCTTAGCGGCAGAAGCGGACCCGTGGCATTCTGCGTCATTTGAGGTAGACCAACGAACGAAAGGAGTTCCCGTCTCGATTGGAGTCCACGCCGTTTCGATCACACCGGTGCATCTTGGTGACACCGCTGTGGTTTTCGGCGCCGGGATGATACGGGCATCCGACGGCGGTCAGGTCCGTCTGATGTCCGAAACCGGCTACCTTAAACCAATTCGAGCCTCTGCTGAATCTTACTGGCTGATAACACCTAGCGGGCCGAACCATCCAGATAGTCCCGCGCATTCGGTAGAATCATTCAGACCGTATGAACGCACTTCTGCTCACCGAATACATGAAATTGGAACTTGTCGATTTCCCCGAGCCCGAAATCGGCCCTGACGACGTTCTTGTCCGCGTCCGCACGTGCGGTATCTGTGGCAGCGACGTCCACGGTTTTGACGGTTCCTCCGGCCGCCGCAACCCTCCGCTCATCATGGGCCACGAAGCCGCCGGCGAGGTCGCCAACCTGGGCGCTAACGTCACGGGTCTCAAAGTGGGTGACCGGGTCACCTTCGATTCCACGGTCTACTGCGGGAAGTGCGCCTTCTGTATCCGCGGCGAGGTGAACCTCTGCGATAACCGCGAAGTGGTAGGCGTCGCCCCCAAAGAATTCAAGCGTCACGGCGCGTTCGCCGAGTACGTCTCAGTCCCGCGCCGAATCATATACAAGCTGCCGCACAGTTTGCCGTTCGAGCAGGCCGCACTCATCGAGGCCGTCTCGATTGGAGTCCACGCCGTTTCGATCACACCGGTGCATCTTGGTGACACCGCTGTGGTTTTCGGCGCCGGGATGATTGGGTTGGTAACGTTGCAAGCCGCAAAGGCAGCAGGCTGCTCGCGAATTATCTCCGTCGATATAGAAGAAGCGAAGATTGCGACCGCGAAGACCATGGGCGCCACTGATGGCATTAACTCAACGACGGCCAACGTGCCCGACGCAGTGCGCGAATTGACCGGTGGCCGCGGCGCGGACGTGGCTTTCGAATGCGTCGGCTATGCGCAACCCGTCGACGCCGCCATACACTCCGTGCTCAAAGGCGGCTCCGTCACGCTTATCGGCAATCTTCAGCCCAACGTCGAGATGCCGCTCCAATATGTGGTTACGCGCCAGATCCGGCTGCAAGGATCCTGCGCGTCCAATGGCGAATACCCGGCGTGCATCGACCTCATGGAGCGGGGCATCATTAAGGTCGATCAACTCATCTCGGCGGTAGCGCCGCTCGTCGATGGACCGTCTTGGTTCAACCGCCTCTATCATCGCGAGCCGAATCTGATGAAAGTGGTACTTTGCCCGTGAGTGCGGTAATCCGGAGGTCTGTCCGCTGGTAGGATCAAAGCCCACTTCATCGAGCCCTGTCAGCCGCCAGATCGTTCCAGAAATACGCGAAATAGATCTTCTCGCGTCCCTTGACGAGAGCTTCCGGCGTCGGACCGTGAAATCTAAAATGCCACAGATTGTCATTGTTATATGCGAGCTCCCATCCGGCGACGCCGGGAAGGAAGGCGTCCATAACGATGAGCTTTTCCACTTCCGCGGGGAACTGCGCGGCATAGGCGTAGGCAACCATGAGACCGATGTCATGCCCGACGACTCGTGCCTTTGTAATACCGAGGGATTTTGCCAAGGCATGAATCCGAATGGCGGCTGTTTTCATATCCGCGCCACTCTTGGGAATGTCGGAATCGCCGATTCCCGGTAGGTCCGGTGCGTAGACGGTGAATTTCTCCTTTAGCCTTTCAAGCAGCGGGCGCCACATTCGTGAGGTCTGCGTATAGCCGTGCAGGAGGATCACGGCAGGGCCCTGTCCCGCCGTGAGGTAGTGAATCTTTT
>JASHOO010000589.1 GCA_030041035.1 Bryobacteraceae bacterium
GTGCTCAATTCCCTTATCCCGTAGTCCCGATCGTGCGCAGCCATCACGAAAAGTGGGACGGCTCCGGCTATCCCGATGGTCTCAAGGGCGATGAGATCCCCATCGGCGCCCGCATTCTCGCTGCCGTTGACTGTCTCGATGCCCTCGCCAGCGACCGCCAGTACCGCCGTGCGCTCCCGCTCGGCAAAGCCATGGAAATGGTGGTGGAGCAGTCAGGCAAGGCCTTTGACCCTACTATCGTTCAGCTCCTGCAGAGGCGCTACGTTGAGTTGGAGCAGCTCGCCCGCAGCACTCAGCCCGAGTCCTTCACGCTCTCCACCGACATCAACGTCGAGCGCGGTGCCGCCCCCGACGCCGGTTTCGAGGAGGCCGCTGAGCCCCGCCAGCGTCCAGCGGCCGCCGCAACCCCTGCCTCGAACGCCAATTGGGGCATGCTGGTTGAGTTGATCCGCGCCCTGAGTGGGATTCTTTCGCGCCAGGAAGTGCTCTCTATCGTGGCCGGCCGCCTGCAAGAGATTCTTCCCTGCGATTGTCTGGCTTTCTATGCGCGCCACGACTCAACTCTGATTCCCGAGTACGCTTCCGGAACTCATCTCGAGACCCTTACCCGGCTCAAGGTGCCCATGGGCCAGGGCTTGTCCGGTTGGGTCGCCGCCAACGGCCGCTCTATTTTGAACGGGAATCCATCGGTTGACTCGCCCAATCTCATCGGTCTGCGCTCCGCTCTCGCCGTCCCGCTCGAAGGCGAAGCTGACGTCGCGGGCGTTTTGACTCTGTTCCGCGCCAAGCCCGACGCTTTCTCCGCCATGGATCTGCTCGACCTCGCCGCGCTCGGAGATGCCCTCGGCGACCTCATGGAATCGAGCCCTGCCCCGCGCCCCGCTCCCCGGCAAAACGTCATCGCTCTCACTCCCCAGCCCGTCCCGCGCGCCCGCGCCATCAACCGCACTTTGCAACCGGTGTAACTTCCCGAACCGGATCGATCGGAACCGTGAAAGCGTATCGTATCCCGTCAAATTCCCGTTCTATTCCAGCTCTGAATGGGTCCGTCCGTTCCAGAAAATCGGCATCGGCCAATGGTTCCGGTATTTCACCGGCGTGATCGAAATCCTGGGCGGCATCCTGGTGTTGATCCCCTGGACCACAAGCCCCGCGCGGTAATCTTCAGGGCAACTGCCTGACTACCAGCATCTCGACACTGCGCTGCGCCGGAGTCACGACGATCCCCGATTGCTCGCGCAGCTTCCGGAAAAGATCTTCGTTGGTTCCGGCGATCCCGGATACCGCGATATCGTAGCTTCCTTTCAGGCTCGTCTCGTCGATGACCGGACGGTTCAGCCGCTCTTCCAGGATCGAACAAAAGCGCTCCATCGTAATATCCATTGCGGACATTTCTGAGACCGGGGCGGTCGCCATCATTTCTCGTATCATCTCGTAATTGCGCGGCTTTTCTGTGCGCGCCTGCGGGTCCACAGCTATATCCCACACGGCCCAGCGCACACCTTCAAAACCACCGCCACCGCCGTCATCGGCGCTCTTCGCCGGAGCCTTCCCCTCCTCGACCGTCATCACGTACACGTCCACCGGTCTGATTTCCGCCGTCACGGAAACCCGGAAGTGTCTTTCGATGGCTTGCTGCACCAGCCGATGCATTGCCTCCTGCTGCATTTCGTGCGGCAGCGCGACGACACAGTCATACCGGTCCTCGTTGTCCAATGAAGCCGGCAAAACCACGCGGTTTGCGTCCTTCCCCCACAAATCCGAGATTACTTGCCGGAGACGAAAGCCCCGATGTTCGAAGTAATCCGGTCCGTCGGAAATAAAAGTGCCGCGCTTGGTCGCGGGCGAGATGTGAACTTCGTAAGAGGGCGGGATGTCCGGCTTGGTGGGAAGCCGATGCGGCTCGGCGTCCAGACGAACGGCTCCACTCGCGAGAGTAGTTTCCATGTGCGCGCCGTCCGCATCATCCGGAATGGTCACGGCGCGGTCTTCCAGCACGGCTCGCACTTCCCGTTCATCCGGATGGAAAGTGAAACCGGCGACTTTGCCGTTTCTGTCGATAACCACCCCTCCCGGCAGTTCCATTCCATATGCGCGCGCCGAGTCTCGATTCTCATCGAGAAGCAGCCAGCCGCTGACGGCATGATCCGGGAGCCACGCAGCGAGCTTCTCTTCCCGTTCGGAAGTGATCATGACGAACGCAACCGGCTGTTCCGCGAATTTCGCAACCAGCTCGTTCCACCGCGAAATCCCGTGTGGATCGGCCGAGACATTCGGCGAGAATACGAGAACCGTTACGCGTCCAAAGAAACTCCCCGGTTCCGGGGCGGCTGGATCGGCAGAGTGCAGGATTCGGGTCCAAACCAGGTTCGGCGCCGGATCGCCGGCCTTGATAGAGACGGGACTTTGTCCAGACATAGCCACCACCGCGGTTGCAAGCAAGCCGAAAAGAACTCGCAACGTCATCGCCTTCTTTCGAGGTTATCGCCGGCTCCCGGAAATCTGCAACCGAGCGTGCCCCGATCGCTTTCCAGGGGAAGCGGCAATGGACCGCGCCGCACCGGCCCGAACGGGTATAGCATTTATGCATATGCCAACCACACGTCGCAGCTTCATGGAGCAGTCCCTGGCAGGAGCGCTCGCTCTTGCCTCCACGTCACAGGCGCTTGCCGCGCCGGCCGATTCCGCCGTCACCGTCGGCGTGATCGGCGCCGGCATTCGCGGGCTTGAAGTGATGCAAGCCGCCATCAGCGTTGGCGCAAAAATCACGATGGTCTGCGATCTCTACGACGGCCATCTGCGCCGCGCACAGGAAATCCAACCCGG
>JASHOO010000590.1 GCA_030041035.1 Bryobacteraceae bacterium
TCTGGAAAGAACACCGCGTGATTCAGAAGATGGTGGAGCACAATATCACAGCCAATCGCTACCGCAACTGGGACATATTTATCGGCGCCTACCCCAACGACGGGCCTACGCTCGCCGCCATTCGCGAAGCCACCAAGCAGGTCAGCAACGTCCACCTGGCCGTCGCCCCGCACGACGGTCCCACCTCTAAAGCCGATAATCTCAATTGGATCTACCAGCGCATGCTCCTCATGGAGGAAGAGGAAGACGTGCACTTCGACATCATCATGACGCACGATGCCGAAGACATCATCCATCCCGATTCGCTGCGGTGGATCAACTATTTCGCCGAAACTTACGACATGGTGCAGATCCCGGTGCTGGCGCTGCCCACACCGCCGCTCGAGCTCACACACGGCGTTTACTGCGACGAATTCGCCGAGTTTCAGATGAAAGATCTGCGCGCGCGCCAGGTGCTCGGCGGGTTCATTCCCTCCTGCGGCGTGGGGACGGGATTCAAGCGCGAGGCTCTCGAAAAGCTGGCGGCCGCCCATTCCAATCGCATTTTCGAGCCTGTCTGCCTCACCGAAGACTACGAAAACGGATTCCGCATGCACCGGCTGGGCTCCACGCAGTTCTTCGTTCCGGTCCACTGGACCGGGCGCGACTTCGTAGCCACGCGGGAGTATTTCCCGCGAAAATTCAAGGCGGCGGTGCGCCAGCGCACGCGCTGGATCACGGGGATTGCACTGCAATCCTGGCAGCGCCACGGGTGGCGCGACACCGCAACCCAGCTCTACTGGTTCTGGCGCGACCGCAAGGGACTTGTCGGCAACATCGCTGCGCCGCTTTCGAACCTACTCTTTCTCTACGGCGCGCTGACCTGGCTTTGGAGCCGCCACGCGCACACGCCCTGGGGCCTGGCGAACTTCGCGCAGAGTTCCTTCATGCGCTTCGCCTTCTTCGGAACGCTTAGCCTGCAGTTTTTCCATATGATCATCCGTGCGTTTTGCAGCGCCCGTATCTATGGATCGGTGTTCGCGCTGGCCGTGCCGCTACGTACCATTTGGGGAAACTGGATCAATTGTCTGGCCACCGTAATGGCGTACTACCGCTATTTTTCAGCGGTGTCGCGCGGCCAGCCGCTCGTCTGGCTCAAGACCGAGCATGCCTATCCCAGCCGCGCCGCACTCGTCGAAAACAAGCAGAAGCTGGGTGAGGTACTGGTCTGGTGCCAGTATCTCGATCCGCAGGATCTCGAAACCGCGCTCGCCGCCAAACCGGTCAATGCACGGCTGGGCGAGTATCTGGTCGCCCAGGGCAAAGTGACGGAAGCCGATGTCTACGAGGCCCTCAGCTTGCAGCAGCACGTTCCCTTTGGAAAGCCCGCCCGGGCCACGATCTCGCGCCCCGTGACGCGATCGCTGCCCGCCGAGGTCGCCAAGCGCTGGCGCGTGCTGCCCTACAAGGTCACCGCCGGCCACCTGTTCGTCGCCGGTGCCGAGTTGCCCAGCGATCAGATGCACGACGAGCTCCGCAAGTTTTCCTCTCTGGAAATCCGCTTCCACCTGGTGACCCCTGCCGAATTCGAAGAACTGGCCCAGGAGTACCTCCCGCAATAGGCCTGCCCATTGGCGAGGGCTTGACTTTATAATGAAAAGTACTTCATAATAGAAAATCATGACTTCCGCTGCCATGCGTTCCCCCGCCCTGCGGGCTTCTCCGTACGAGCCCTGGCATCAGCACTTCCTCCGCAATCGCGGCGCGGCGCATGCCTTCCCATGGTTGGAATCGCCCCGCCTCACCGCTCGCGAACGCCGCCTCGTCGCCTGCTCTATTCAGCAATTCCAGCTAGGTGAATGGGCGCGCGGACGCGGCCTCATGCGGAGAGCTTCAACGCACTCCGCTTTCGCCGCGGACCTCGCATTCCTGCCCGCATTGCAGTTATTCGTCGCCGAAGAGCAGGAGCACAGCGGCATCCTCGGTCGCTTCCTCGACCGCGAGCAGATCCCGCGCCTCCAAACCCACTGGATCGATGGCGTTTTCCGCCGCCTGCGCAAGCTCGCCGGCCTCGAAGTCTGCGCAATGGTTCTGGTCACGGCGGAAACTCTCGCCATCCCCTTCTATCAGGCGCTCCGCGATGCCACGCACTCTCCGCTGCTGCGCGCCATCTGCGTGCGCATTCTGTGCGACGAAGCAGCGCATCTCAGATTCCAGGCTCAGACACTCGGCTTAATGCGCCGTTCGCTCAGCCGGCCGGCGCGAGCGGTCCGCGCCTTTGCCCACTCGGTGCTGTTTCACACCACCACCCTACTGCTCTGGCAGCAGCACCAGCGCGTGTTTCGCGCTGCCGCCTGGACCTTTCACCGCTTTTGGAACGAAGCGCGCCGCGAATTCGCGCTGCTCGAGCGTCACATCACCCAGGTCACAGCTCAGCAGCCGTTCCTCGATTCCGCCCGCCCCCCGCGCCTCGCTGACTAACGCACTCAAATCCGGTTCGCCGCGGAGAACGCCGCGCAGATCCGCCGGTGAATTTCTATTGGAATCGCCGGAGCATCGCATCGCCGGTACAGTTCTATGGTTTTCTCTGTGGTCCGGAGCACGCACGCGCAACGCTCGCAGTGCCGCAGGTGCTCCCGGCACCATTGTGGAAGGTGTACGCCAGAATCCCTGTCTAGAAAATCACCCAAGTGCTTCAAAAATCCGCTGCATTCATCACATGTCATGGTCTTACGGCGACCTCGGCCCTTCTCACCCCGTTACTTGGATGATGCCAGATCGTACAAAGACACAGAATTTCGCGCCGTAATTGCCTGGATTTACGCGCTGCCGATCAGCATTCCCGTTACAAACACCAGTGCTCCGCCCAGGCCTACCTGCACAGCCGCCGAAAGAGGCGGTGTTTCCATGTACCGGTGGCGAATCCAGGAAATGATACCCAGCTCGATCAAGACCACAATCACCGCCGCTCCCATGGCGATTTGAAAATCCCGGATCAGGAATGGCAGCGTATGGCCGATGCCGCCCAGCGCCGTCATGAGCCCGCAAATCAATCCGCGCAGCCAAGGATGCCCGCGCCCGGTGAGGCTTCCGTCATCGGAAAGCGCTTCTGCGAAACCCATGCTGATGCCGGCCCCGATCGACGCCGCCAGTCCCACCAGAAACGCGTCCCAACTATTGCGCGTTGCCGACGCCGCCGCAAACACGGGCGCCAACGTCGATACCGATCCATCCATGAGGCCCGCCAGACCCGGCTGCACGATTTGCAGCACAAACAGCCGCCGGTTGGCCTCGTCCTCTTTGCCCTTGATCTCCGGACGCAGCTTGGATTTTTCCAGTTCCTCTGCGCGGTCTTCGTGTGTGCGCTCTTCTTGAGCCAGGTCGTCCAGCAACTGCCGGATGCCAGGGTCCTGCGCTCGCGCCGAGGCGCTTTCGTAAAAGCGCCGGCTCTCCACCTCCATCGCGCTCACCTGCTTGCGTACGGTCTCGAGCCCCAGCGGCCGCACCAGCCAAACCGGCTTGCGCGTGACGAAACCCTTCACATCCTGCCGCCGGATGAGCGGAATATGATCGCCGAATCTCTCTTGATAGATCTCGATGAGCCGCCGCCGGTGCGACGATTCTTCCTCGCGCATGCCGTCGAAGACCTCGGCCGAGGCGGGAAAGTCCTGCCGCAGGCCCTCGGCGTAATCGGCATACACCCGCTCGTCCTCTTCCTCCAGCGAAATGGCCAGCGCCAGCATCTCGCGCTCCGAAAGACTGTCGAAGTTCCGCATACGTAAAGTTTATGATGCAGCGGAACCGGCCGGCGTCTCGCCTCGGCCGATCATGTGAGCACGATAGACTGTGTACTCAGGTGAGTTCACTCTACCAGCGGGACCTTGCCTACATCCAGGCGGTAGCATTCAGCACGCTCGCGCGTGGGGCAGCGCCCGATATCGTGCGGCGGCTCCGCGGCGCCCGATGCCCTGTTCGTCATGTCGTGGATGTAGGCTGCGGCGCCGGGCCATTGACGCAGGCTCTCCTCGAGGCAGGCTTTGACGTCACAGGCGTCGATTGCTCAGCCGACCTTCTTACCATTGCCCGCGAGGCCGCTCCCACCGCACATTTCATTCGTGCTTCGATCTACGATTTCGAAATCCCGGCGTGCGACGCGATCGTCGCGCTTGGCGAGCCCTTGACTTACCACGGCGAAGGCGATGACGCCGGCCTTCGTGTCAACCGGTTTTTCGAGCGCGCAGCCGCGGTCTTGCCGCCGGGCGGCATGCTGATCTTCGACATCATCGAGTGCGGCGAGCCTTCTCTGAGCGGAAAGTTCTGGAGTTCAGGCGACGACTGGGCAGTACTGGCGGATACCACGGAGGATCCGCTTTCGCGCACGTTGGTCAGAAGCATCCAGACATTCCGCCGTGTGGACGAGCTTTACCGGCGAGGCTGCGAGGTGCATCTAGTTCACTTATTCGATTCCGGGGAATTGCGTGAGGAACTGGCTGCGTCCGGCTTCGAGGTCGAAACCGCGCAGGCGTACGGGTCGCAAACGCTAGCTCCCCGGCGCCGCGCTTTTTTCGCCGCCCGCTGCGGTCCCAAGTAAACGGCGGCTCGGGCCAAGTCACTTCCCCGGCAACGCAAACGCCACCAGCGCATCATTCGGCGGTTGGTCGTCGAAGCCACCCGCCGCGATCACCACGTATTGCTTACCTTTCGCCGTGCGATATGTCATGGGCGTGGCCCTCGCCGCAGCCGGCAGTTTGAATTTCCACAGCAGCGCACCTGAATCCACATCGAATGCCCGGAAATAACCGTCCAATGTTCCACCCTGGAAAATCACTCCGCCCGCGGTTACAATTGGTCCGCCCAGCGCCGGCGAACCCCATTTTTCGGCATCCGGCCAATCCGGATGAAACGGCCAAATCCCCAGCGGTATTTCCCACTTCGCCTGGCCCGTCGCAACATCAACCGCAGTCAACGCCCCAAACGGCGGCGCATTGCAGGGCAGGTTCTTCGGATTCCGAAAAAAGACCCGTGCCATCCCGTAAGGCGTGCCTCGCTGGCGCGCATACTCCAGGCTGATCCGCGAACCGCCGGCGGAAAGGAATACCTCATCTTTCCTCACCTCCTCATCGAACTGATCGCCCGGAATCAGCCGGACGTAAACGGCTAGCCGATTGGTAGGAATGATCAGCAGACCTTTTTGGGGATCGAACGCCGCCCCACCCCACGCCATTCCGCCGATATTCCCCGGAAAGATGATCGAGCCCTGAACGCTGGGTGGCGTGAAAATTCCTTCAGCGCGTTTTCCCTGGAAGAAATCCTCGCACCACTTGCGGTCTTCCTCGGTCGGACCCCAGACATTCTCCGCCGTCAGCTTCTGCGGCACGAGCGGCTTGGGCAGAATGGGAAACGGCTGCGTCGGCGAAGCTTTCTCTCCCGGCACGTCGCTCGCCGGCACCGGCCGCTCCTCCACCCGGAATAGCGGCTCGCCCGTCTCACGATTCAGCAGGAAAAGATTGCCGGTCTTGGATCCGACTGCAATGGCGGGGATTTCCTTGCCGTTGCGCCGCACAGTAAAAAGGGTGGGCTGGGAGGCGATGTCGTAGTCCCACAGGTCATGGTGCACCGTCTGGAAGTGCCAACGCATCTTGCCCGTTTCCGCCTCGAGCGCCACCAGCGAATCCGCGTAACTGTCATTGCCAGGCCGCTCGCCGCCGTAGTAGTCCGGGCTCGCGCTGCTCGTGGGTAAAAAGACGAGTTTGCGTTGCGCATCCACCGAAATGATCGACCACGTGTTCGCCGCCCCGGTCTTTTGCCCCGGCATAGGATCCCAGGTCCAGACCAGTTTCCCCGTCCGTGCATCAAATGCCCGGACCTCTCCGCTCGCCGCATCGACCCATTGGTTGTCTGCCACTCCCGAGCCAACGATCACCAGGTTCCCGAATACGGCCGGCGGTGACGTTTCCTCGTATTCCCACTTGGCGTGGGGCGGATTGCGCAGCCCTGTCCGCAGGTCCACCACTCCGCCCGTGCCGAACGAGTCAACCGCCTTGCCGGTTGCCGCGTCAACCGAGAACAGGTGAGCGTCGATGGTCGCCACGAAGATCCGCCGCTGTCCGGTTTTGCCGTCCACCCAGGACGCCGCACCGCGATTGGCGAAGTCGCCAAACCCCGCCCGGTAATCCACTTTCGGATCGAAGGCCCATTTCTCCTTCCCTGTCTCGGGGTCGAGCGCGATCAGCCGGCCGAACGGTGTTGTAACGTACAACGTGCCATCAATGAACAGCGGCGTGCATTCGAATGCCGATTGCTTCCCGTGACCCTTCGGGTCGTAAATGTCGCCGGTGTGAAAGGTCCACGCCACTTCCAGCTTTCCAACGTTGCGCTTGTTGATAATGGAGACCGCAGAGTACTTGGTACCTCCCGCATCATGCCCGTACACCGGCCAATCACCCTCGGCGGCGAACAGAGCGGTGGCGAATAGAAACGAAAGCAGAAAAGCCCGCATGATGGAAGATCGCGGAAAGAAGCAGCTTAGGACGAGCGCCGAAGCGGGTCCGTGCCGGTCTTTTCAGCAATGGCCTTTCTCAGTTCGCGCATGCGCACGCGACGCGCAATCTTTTGCTTACGCAACCGGCCGAATTGCGCCTTGTCTCCGTTCCGCCTGGACATGGAAGCACCCGCTTTCCATCCCAGTCTATGTCAGAGCAAATCACCCGGCAACGGCTATCCATTCGGATTGGCGACTATCTGATCTGTTAGCCTTGACGCCGCGCTTCGCGACTCCATCCCTGAACGCAGCGTGCGATATCCCCAAGTGATTCAACGATCCCGGGGCAATGTACTGGCTGTCACGCATTTGGCACAGCCTTTGCTCCTATGGACTGCGAAGACATGGAACCATTACTGAACACCCTGTGTGCTGCATTGCCGAAAACTCCCGTTGAATCCGTACCACCCGATCACCGCGCGCGTGGACGGTATCCGATCTGCCTGGACCTGCAATACAGGCTGCTGCGCGGGAGCCGCGTCGAGCAGGCCGGAACCGGTAGAACCGTCAACATCAGCAGCGGCGGTGTACTGTTCGAGACCGACGATTGGCTGCCTCCCCGCGGCTCCGTGGAACTCGCCTTACAGTGGCCCTTTCTACTGCAAGGGATTTGCGGCCTGAAACTCGTCATGCGCGGCCGCATCGTTCGTTCCGATAGCAATGGCCGGGCAATCGCGGTGCGAGCTGACTCCCACGAATTCCGCACCGCCGGCCTCCGCACGAGATCAGCGGCCGGTGACCACTAACCTCGTCATCTCCGCCCGCGTAGCACTACAGAGTTTTCGGAACTGCCGAACCTGGACTGCAGCCGCTTTCCTCTTTTTTTCGTCGGAGCCGGACAGCACAACCACTCTGATCTGCGGAGAAATGGATTGAAGCATGGAAGCCAGATCAATGCCGCTGATCCGGGCATCTTCAACGTCGGTCAGGAACAGGTCGATCGGCCCTTCGTGACTCGCCGCGATGAGCAAGGCTTCGAGCCCGTCCGCGG
>JASHOO010000591.1 GCA_030041035.1 Bryobacteraceae bacterium
TTTCGGCCATCGAAATCTGGCTGGAAACCGCGCCGCGGTACTGGTGTTTCCCTGCGCGGTCAATCGTCATGATCCCCACCCGGCTGCCCTGCTCGTAAACGCAGAAAGCCACGCTCTCGCCGTCCGGTGAAATGCGCAGGCCGTATGGCGGGAATTCGGACTCCCACAGCACCTTGCCCTCGGGATATTCCAGGCGCCATTTCCCGTTCACCCGCCGGGCCAGCGCTCCCGCCTTTCCATCCGCCGTCCAGTCGGCCGCCATCACGTGTTCCAGCAGCTCGCGCGTTTGCCCCCCGGTAATCGAATTTCGTGCCAGCGTCCCGGAGCCGTCGGGATCGAACGGCCCGACCAACAGCGCCAGATCGCCCGCAGGTAACACCGCCAAAAGCTGGCTGTTTTCCGGCATCATCAGGTCGCGCGATTCCGGATTGCCCGGCGTCACCAGATACGTGCGGCCGGGCCCGCCCTCCCAGTTGGCCGTATAAATCACATTCTGCCCGTCGGAGCTGAATCGCGCCGCCGAAATGTGACCTTGGCGAAACGTCAGGCGCTGGAATTCCGGCAGGCTTTGGACCGCCGTATAATCCCGGACCAGATAACCCCCCGCCAGCAGCAGCAGGCCCATCAGGGCCATGGCGGCGAACCGCAGCCATCTCCGCCGCGATACCGGTTCCGGTGCGACCAGCGCCGGGTGGCTGCCTGGGCTGCTGGTCATCGCCCGTAGCGCGAACGCCAGGTCCGCAGCCGATTGAAAACGCTGTTCCGGCTGCTTTTCGAGACAACGGCGAACAATCGCCTCAAGTGCTGCGTTTTCAACGGCCGGAGGATCGTCCTTCAGGATGGCGCTCAGCACCTCGGCTGCCGAGCCGGCATTAAAAGCCCGCTTTCCCGTCGCTAACTCATAGAGAATACAGCCCAAGCTGAAAATGTCCGAGCGCCGGTCGGCGGGCTCGCCGCGCACCTGCTCGGGCGACATATAGCCCACCGTGCCCAACACCATGCCCGGTTGCGACAGCAGCGCCGTAGATGTCTGTTCGCCGGCGGATTTCGGCATCTGCTTGGCCAGGCCGAAATCTAGGATCTTGGCCCGGCCGTCGCGGGCAACCATAATGTTTTCAGGCTTTAGGTCGCGGTGCACCACCCCGGCGCTGTGCGCCGCAGCCAGACCCTCGGCAATCTGGGAAGCGAGATCGGTCAACTTGCGCGGGCTCAATGGCCCGCGCCGGACGAGCATTCTAAGTGACTCTCCTTCAACCAGTTCTGAGACCATGTAAGATTGGTCGCCATCCTGGCCAACATCGTAAACCGCTACGATATTGGGGTGATTCAGCGCGCCGACCGCCCGCGCTTCGGCTTCAAACCGCTGGCGGCGGTCGGGGTCGCGGGCCAGGTCGGCGGGCAGAACTTTGATGGCGACGAAACGGCCGAGACGGGTGTCGCGCGCGCGCCAGACCTCGCCCATCCCGCCTTCCCCCAATTTTTCAACGATTTGGTAGCTTCCGAGCGTGCGACCGACCATTAGCCGGAACTATAACACGGCGGTGAAAAAATGTTCAAAAACCTGTGATCCGAGGCCGATGAGATTAGTGGAGGCGCCTAGCCTTATGTCCATCAGCGGTGTGAGCAGTCCCAGCCCGGTAAGCAACGCCTATCAAATGCAGGCTAACCAGCCCCCGGCCAAGCCGGCGCACAACCAGCCCACAGAAACAACCCCGCAGGAGGATAAAGTACAACTGAGTAGCGCGGCCAAACGCGCTTCTGACTCCGGCAACCACAACGGCGGCAGTCGTTAAACCTCAGGGGATGAACGCATTACCCGCGCTCATCCCCACTATTTCCTCAGGCTCCCGACCAGCGTAAATACCGCTTCCTCAGGCAGATCCAGCTTCGCCGTCCCATCCACCGACGACACTGTCGCCACCTTCTGACAGTCGAGTTCAGGGGTGGTCATATAAAGGTCGAACGGTTCGAAAGCCTCGGCCGCACCGAGGATGAGGTCGATTCGCTTGGGGCCGCCTTCCTTCACACCCACCATCACAATGCTATTTGAACTGCCGTCGAAAAACGCGGAGACGGTCAAGGCGGGGCTGTCGCTCACGACGCCGATGCGTTGCGCTCCCGGCTTGACGAAGTGGTAGAGCTGGCGCGTGGCGTAATAGCGCTTACGCGGCGAATAGATGTGATCGGCGCTGCGGAATAGCCCGTAGAAGGTCAGGCGGCGGGCGCATTCTTCGTAATCGTCGAAAGCGTCGAAGAAGAAGACGGCACTGGCACCCTGATTGAGCGCTGTGAGGGCACGGCGGTTGGCGGCAAGCGAGAAATTCTTCCAGTCGTTGCCGGCGGTTTTGTCGCGATCGTTCAGGTCGCCGTATTCGGTGAGCCAGACGGGCGTCTGAGCATAGCTGCTGTTCTGGACGCGCGCGACCTGCGGGCCGACGGAGTTTTCGCCATAGGTATGCAGCGTGAAAGCGCCGACCTGCTTCATCAGCTCAGGATCGGCCAGGATCGGGCTGATGTAGTCGTTGGTGATCACGGCCTGGTCGGCGGGCGTGAGGCGGATATCGCCCAAGCCTTCCTTCTTCAAGCGGCGCGCGACGGCGGCCAGCACTTTGGGTGCTTCCTCGGGGTCGATACGCGGGCCTTCGGGCGGGTAGCAGTCGGTTTCGTTGAAAGGGCTGAAATATTCGAAGTCGATTCCGGCCTTATTGCGCGCGTACATGACCATCGAGACCACCATTTCGGCGAATTCGTCATACATGGCGGGTTTGAGCGCGCGCTGTTTGCTGTCGGGCTGGCAGACCTTGTGCTTGGGCGGGGACCAGTGGTCGTCCAGCATCCAATCAGGCACCGGGCCCATCAGGGCAACCACCGGCTGAATGCCGCGCGAGTTGAGAAACCGCAAGCCGTTCCAGGTGGCTTCAAAGATGGGTGAGGAGTAGCGGTCGTTGTAATACTCCCAGTTCATGACGTTGGGGTCGTCGTTGTCGTTGGTCTCCTCCCAATTGCTGTAGACCAGGTAGGGCACGACGCGGAACATGGTGGCGCCCAGATCTTTGATCAGCATGTCGAACATCTGTTTCTGGTCGTCGCGAAAGTACGGCCCGGTGTAGTTCACGCCGAAACCCTGGATGAACTGGTAGCGCTCGGCGGGCTGGAGGATAATCCGGGCGGAAGCAGCCGGCTGGGACCGGGCGGAAGCGGCGAAAAGGAAGGCGCAAATCGGCAGAAGAGATTTCCGGCGTGTCAGCATGCTCCACAATGTATCGCAAAGCGACCGGGAAAGCAGGAAAAGGCGCACAATGATCGCCGATTACACCACCTGTGTGTTGGGCGTTCAAGTGAATCGCGGCAAATCATACCGGCGTTTTTGCCAGCGTGCTTCCGGAATTACGCCGCTATTCAGTTTGGTTTTGCCGTGATTGACGGGCCTGCGCGCGCTGCCGGCCCTGGGAGCCGCGGGAAAAATCGCCAGCGATCACGAAGTCAGAGAACACCGTGGAAGTGGGTGTTAGAAGATCTCGGCGCAGACAATAATTGCGTCACTGGAAGAAATCCGAATGAACAATCAGACAAAAATGTAATAAGGCATACATAGTTTCCTCAACACCCCTGGTAGTTCCTACCCAAGTTTGCGGTATAACTGAATACCTAACAGATTGTTTGCTCAGTTAAGCTGACTGCGGAAATATTGTTTCCAGCCTAAGAAGGGAGGGTTCGCTATCATGACTCCTTGGCCAGGGACTAAGTAAGTAGTTGTGTGCGTTCGGTCTTCGGCACTGAAAAACATTGTATACTGCGGGAGCCACGGCGGCCCGTGTTACAATCAGCCGACGGAGTGTGAAGATTAGTGGCTGCACTTCCTCTGATTCTGCGGTCGCTGTGGTTCCTCAATACTATTTTGTGTGTTGTTTTGGTCTTGCGCCTGTTTCAGCTCAAGCTGGGGCGCGTTTATCGTGCTTTTTTTTCCTACCTGTTGGTCATCGCTTTTCGTAACGCCGTCATGTGGCCGCTGGATGTAAACGATCCAGCCTACAGGGTAATCTGGAAGGTCACGCAACCGATAGCGTGGGTCCTTTACATGGCAATCGTCCTCGAATTGTGCTCCCTCATTTTCAAGGAATATCGCGGAATTCAGGTGCTGGGGCGACGGGTAGTGTACGGCAGTCTGGCGGTCGCCATTCTGGTGTCGATGCTGATCCTGATGCCGGTATGGCGTAATTCCGGCGAGCCGATTCTCTCCACTCCCCGATTCCTGATGGTGGAACGTGGCATCGATTCTGCGCTGGTTCTGCTTTTGCTTTTACTTCTGGTATTTCTCGCGCTGCTTCCAATCCCGCTGAGCCGAAATGTGGTGATCCACAGCGTATTGTATGCGGCCTTTTTCATGGCCACCGCGCTGGGGATTTTCATCGTAAATATGACCAGTTTTGCGACCAGCCAGATCATCAGCACGTGCCTGATGGGATTTTCCTCGCTTTGCCTGATGGCGTGGATCACGCTGCTCAGCCGCGAAGGAGAAAGCAAGCTGGCGGCCTTCCGCAAACCGTTGCCCGCTGCCTACGAGCAGATGCTGGTGGAGCAATTATCGAGTATTAATGCCACTTTGTTGCGCGCAAGCGAGAAAGTGGATTCGGCCCGGTTGACGGTGAAATAATTCCCGGCTTTTACATGCCGGCGCTCGAGGACGCCGACGCTCCTGTAGAATTTTTCAGCGTCACGCTGACCGACCCCACCGCCGTGATGCTTCCCTGAGTCGCCGTGAACGGCATGACCAGGATGAACTGGCTGCCGTACTGATCCGAGCTTGCGCTCTGGAACCACTGCGTGCCCACGGTGCTCAGATTGATGATCGCGCTGGTGGTCTGCAAGCTGGC
>JASHOO010000592.1 GCA_030041035.1 Bryobacteraceae bacterium
ATTCGACGGAGGCTGGATCGTTAACCAGCGCTCGTCGCAACACCGTAACCGCCTCGTTGAATCGGCTCTCTCCCATATAGGATCGCGCGATGCCAAGAATCGGGCCTCTTGATCCTGGTTGCAATGCTGCTAACCGAGTAAAGCACCGGCGGGCGCTTTCACTGCTGCCGAGCTCTAACAGGGTTTGGCCGTACCCCTCCAACCCTCGAATGTGCTCACTATTGTGCTGGAGCGCATGCTCAAATTGCTCGGCGGCTCGGGCCCAATCGCCGACCGCCGAGTAGATCGTTGCCAGATCGATCCGCCACAGCCACTGATCCGGCTCCAGCGATAATGCTCTTTCTAATAGGCTCATTGCTTCGAGGCAATGGCCCGCTACGGCTTCCGCTAGGGCAAGCAAACGCAAAGCAGCGGCCTGCTCCCGCCCCGAGCACAAAGCAACATCTACATTGGCACGTGCCAGCTTATTCTCGCCGCGTAACAGAGCTTGTTTCGCTTCAAGGAGCGCTTCCCTGGGCTGAAGTGATTGACATTGGCACGGCGCGCGAGTCATTTGTTAAGGTACAAATATAGATCGCCATTTTCGTCAGTCCGCACTTCCAGTTCGTGCGCTGCTTTTCCCTGCGTCCGAATAATCAGCGGAGTGCTCGGCTGGTTCTGATGGCCTATTGGAGGGACTGCGCGAGCCCACTCTTCCGCAGTCGCCTGATGGCCTGTGAAGGTGTGGGACATGATCTTCAAGATCTTTGGATTGTCCGGCATATTTCTCCTTGTCCGCATTATTTGAGTCGTAGATTTCTGAGTACTGCCTCGAAGCGAGGCTGCCCTCGTAGATTTTCTAGGAATATATTGACGCGAAGGTACAACACAAACGGGTCCCGCAAAAAGACGGCTTGTTCCACAAGTGCCAAAGCCGCAGGCAAGTTCTGCTGTGAAGCATAAGCCATAGCCAAGTGAATCGGAGAACTACGCCGCACAGCCACAGCATGTGCGAGCTTTTGGAGATAGGGCTGCGCTTCCGCAAACTCCCGCCGAATGGAATGGATCAGCGAGAACATATAGACTGACAACTCCGATTCGGCCTCAGCGGTCCGCTGCTCGATAGCCGCCACTTTTTCGGCTTGGGCTAGGGCTTTTTGATAATATTCGCCCGCGGCGGCTCCACTCGAAAGTTGGCCGAGACGCGTATAGGCCTGGCATAAGTTGAAACGTGCCACCGGCAGGTCTCGATCGCCTATCCCCCTTTCGAGAACTTCAACGGCCTCCCGGCACCGCTCAGCAAATAAAAAGGCGAGGCCGTGACCGGCTACGGCCGACCGGTCGTAAGGATCGTCCTCATACGCCCTTTGCATCTCTGCGATTGCCTCTTCAAACCTTGCGAACTGCAGTACGAGGCCAGCACGCCATCGTCGCGCTCGGGCGAAGTTCGGCTTCAGGCTCAGAGCAGTATCATAACTGTGCTCCGATCCGGTCCAGTCCCATTCCAACTGCCGCACTGCACCCAAAACCGCATAACTTTCTGCCAACCCGGGGTCTAGCTCCACTGCTGTTTCTGCATAACTTCTTGCTGCGGCTACCAACTCCGGATCCGGCATGTGTCCAAAATTCCGCAGGGTGAGGTGCGCCTGTGCGAGTGAGGCATACGCCAGAGCGAAGCGTGGGTCGTCCTGCACAGCCCGTTGGAAATAGTCGATTGCCGCGCGCACGCTCTCTAGCGACCCTTCCTGCAAAAGACTAGTACCCCGCACATAGTTGTCGAAGGCAAGTCGGCTCGTGGTCGGCGATGCGACCTGATCCACGGAACTGGCATTGTCTACAGCGGCTAACATCGGCAACGGTGCTGTGATCACGTACTGTTTCAGCTTTGCCGTTGCACCCGCCGCAATCTCTTTCTGCATATCGAGAAGGTTATCGAACCTCGAACGATCGAAACTCTGAACCCAGACCGGGCGTCGTGTCGACGTGTCCTCCAGTTGCACCTTGAGCTGCAACTGGCCACGCTCGTTTTGGACCTCTCCGGCGAACGCAAACTGGGCCTTTGTGTGAACTGCCGCCTGAGATCGGATGTTGTGAGCTGGGATGATCCGGACGTTCCTCATCTGTGCCAGCCGCCGAATCACCTCGCTGGTGGTTCCCATGCAAACATAGTTCAGTCCAGAGTCCTGGGTGTGATTTTCAATATCGAATACCTCAACCACCACAGACCTCGTATGGGTTGTTACGTAAGTCGCCGTCCCGAGGGCCGTCAACACGATTGCTGCGGTTCCACTTGCGATCCATCGGCGTCGGGATAGTAACAACTTTGGGGACCAGCTGCCCAGACACGTCCGAACGGCGGCCACGGAAGCCAGCCGACGAGCGGGGTCCCGCGAAAGGCATCTGAGGATGGTGTATTCCCACCGCCGGTCTAATTTCCGGTTGTACCGCCGTGGTGACGGCGCATCCTCATTTAATCGGCGCGAGGCAATCTCGAGAGCGGTAGCACCCTCGAATGGCCAGCGCCCCGTCATCATTTCGAACAGCACGACTCCCAGTCCGTGTATATCGCTTACTACTGTCGCTGGTTCACCGCGCAGTTGTTCGGGGGCCATATAGGCTGGCGTTCCGGCAAGACCCATAGTTAGTAAAGTGGTCCGGAGATCAGACTCCACCTCGCGGGCCAAGCCGAAATCCATGACTTTCGCGCGCTGCGTATCCGTCAACATCACGTTTGCGGATTTAAAGTCCCGGTGAATGACGCCGTTTTGATGGGCGGCATCCAGAGCGGCTAGCATCTGGTCGACAATTGGAGCCGCTGTTTGGACCGAAAACGGTCCGGCGTTCCGAATGCGCTGGGCCAGGGTTTCGCCAGCCAGGAGCTCCATTGTCACAAAGGGCAGAGAATCGGCAGAATCCCAATGAAAATCGTAAATACGGCAAACATTCGGATGAGTCACTAATCTCGCCATGTTGACTTCGTTTCGCAACGAAGCAATCGCCGACCGGTCATATGCCAGCACTGACCGTAGAGTCTTAAGTGCGATGGGCACATCTTGCTGGCGGTCACACGCCTCGTAGACTTCGCCCAAGCCTCCGGAGCCGAGAAACTGAATTATCTCGAATCGGTTCAGTAGTGTCTGGCCTGGCACGAGAGCGTGTGCGCTGGTTGGGGCCATTGCGGGCGACCAGCAAGGACCGTGAATGTCCGGGCCTGCCTCAGGTGGTTGCGCCAGTAGTTGGTCCAACAGACCCGCTATCTCAATATCAGCTTGCTCCAGGTCCTTCAGAAAAGCCCGTTGCTCAGCGGCGGAAAGCGACGCAGCCTCTAGGAACAACGACTTCACCGTTTCCCAATGCTCAGCATTCATCACTCACCAGGAGAAGCGGATTTTGTCGCAAATCGGGGACACGAAGTCCGGAATCGGCTTTCCAGCCAGCGCCGCGCTAGATCAAGGTGCCGGTCGACGGTCTTTTCGGATACGCCACGCGTTTCCGCGACCACCCGAATCGGTACGCCACCAAAATAGACCAGTTCGACAAGTTCCGCGA
>JASHOO010000593.1 GCA_030041035.1 Bryobacteraceae bacterium
ATACCTCCGGGCGTGCATCCAACACCCGACCTCGGTCATCCCGCGTTCGGGCTTGAAAAATGCATCGTAGACGGAGTAGGCGTCCGCCTGCAGATACTGTGGTCGTCGCAAACTCCGATGCAGTTGATAAATTGGGAGTTGTTGCTTATTGCTAGTTTCCGTTTCGGTGCTATTTTCAGAGCGGTCATCGCCTTTGCCATCGCGTCATTCCAGAGCCGAATTGCGCTTCAGCTCGAGATCCTCGCCTTGCGCCATCAAAACTGCGTCCTGCAGCGCCCGGTCAAACGTCCGAAGCTGACCGTCGCCGACAGGCTCTTGTGGGCGTGGCTGTGCTCAGTTTGGAACGATTGGTCTTCGACCGTGTGGTGACGAAGAAAACGCCGGGCGAATTCCGCACGCGGGTGATCCAGGACGGCGTCCACCCGAGCCTTCATATCGAATACAAGAACTGCGATCTGAAACAGTACTTCGAGGAAGGGCGGGGTTGCCGGACGCAGGTCACCTTCCGCAATCCCAAGGATTTCGATGTGAACAAGGGGCTCACCAACTTCCCCTATTTACAGAAGATAGGCCGACAGACCAATCGGCGCCTGCTGGAAGTCAAGCGCGTCAGCCACAACAGCGGGTCGAGCGGCGACAGCATCCAACGCATGGTGCAACCGACCGTCACGAAGGACGGCAAGAAGGCGCCTTCGCTACAATTCGGCCATCCTCGTGTGATGGCGTTACTGGTGGCACCCACCATGTTCCAACACCTGATCGACGGTTTTCACAACCGCGATCTACGCGGCCTGGTTGCCGATCTGCTCAGCGTCACCACGGAGCACTGCACGGCCGGCCAGATGACGTACGATCTGCGCCGATTACGGCCAAAGGGACTGATTTTTCGGCCGCCGCAAACCAACCGCTACTTCGTGACACCCTATGGATGGAAAGTGGCCCGGCTGTTCTCCCGGCTGGAGGCCCGCGTCTTCAGACCCGCGATGGCTATATTCACCTCCACAGATGCAGTCTTACCCATCCCGGCTCCGCCGCGCCCTGGACCGCGTCGACTCACAGCTCGACCTGTTGATTTACGACGCTTTCCCGCTACCGAAAGCTGGTTAAAAAAACTTGACACTTTAAGAAAGAAATCACTTACATCAGACGGCTAGACGCTGGCCAGAGAGAAGGAACTGCGTGATGAAAAGACACTCAGTAGCCGACGTCTCACGAATCTTTCCTGCCTCCACGGCGCTTCTCCACAGTCTGGCGATCGTGTTGGTCGCGGCTATTCTAGCTGTGCTATAATTTCTGCGCGAAACTCATTGATCTAAAGGGAGATTTCGATGCCCCGAAGCGGCGAAGCCGGCACCTCGGCTAAGGTTCGCACGTCAGGCTCATCAGCCGCCGTTCGGCTTTCACGCGCTTTTTTTTCGGAGTCGAAGTCCGGTTATCGCCGGGCGGGGCTTGGCCTGCTCGCGTTCTTTGTTCTTCTGGCTGCGGCATTCGTGGTCCTCGGCGCGCCTCCCGTTGCCGGAACATGGGATACGCTGGGGTTCCTGGCCGGTGGATGGCGGATTGTGAACGGCCAAGTTCCGCACACCGATTTTCACGATCCCCTCGGTCCGTTAACCTACCTCCTTGCTGCATTCGGCATGAAGATCGCCACACTCTCGACTGCTTCCATCACCTATGGAAGTGTCCTGGTTTTCGTGCTCCTACTCCCCGTTGCCTGGTATTGCGCATCCACACGTTTTTCGTGGCCGATGGCGTCGATTTTTGTTCTCTTCGAAGGGCTTTATTTCATCACGCCGCGCCCGCCCGGCTACCCGATCCGCTACACAGGCTACTCGATGATGTACAACCGCCAGGGGTATGTGATGCTGGCTCTGCTCATCGTATGCGTGTTTTTGAAGGCGCGGGCCCCGTCGAAGCGAACGAACCTAGTTGAAGGTTTTCTGGCCGGCACCCTCCTGGCGTTGATGCTTTATTGCAAGATCACATACTTTGCGGCAGGCACAGCCGCGGTTATGTGCGGCGCGTTCCATTTCCCAAAGTCGCGGGGCTGGCTGCTTGCGTTTGTAGGAACTTTTGCCGGTGTCTGTGTGGCATTCCGGGCATTGCTGCACATCAGTCTTTTTGCATACCTCAATGACATTGCGACCGCCGCGTACGCACAGTCGGCGAGCATGCGCCTTTACCTTTTGCACGAGGGTTTGCGCAGTAATGCGATGTGGATTTACCTCGTCGTCTTCTGTCTCGTGCTTTGCAGCTGGGCGCAAGAGCGCGCCGGTTGGCTCGATTTTCCGGTGCTGCGCCTGTGGCTGACCACCGGACCGATTCTTGCGTTTTCGCTCTGGATTGTTTCAGGGAACGCCGCGCAAGGAGGGGGCGTCGAGGACCCGATGTACTTTCTGGCCGCGGTCGTTCTCCTGGAGGTTTTCCGGCGCCAGAACGCCGAGGGTGTGGTGCGGCAGGAATCCAGGGCACGTTGGGCCTATGTTATCTCTGGGATGCTGCTTGTTCCCGTATTCTGTGTCTCGATTCTCGCCCGGGAAACCGCATCGTGCGGGTACGCAATTGCCTGGGATCTCATCAAGCGCCCTTATTATGAACCTTCGCGCAGGATGCACTCAGCAAATTTGCGGGACTTTTATATCCCGCTCATCGAAAGGGTGATCCTCTATTGGCCGGTGGCTGAGGAACCGGAGAGGATAAATGAAGGGATCGACATGCTGCGTGCGAATCTCCGGAAGGGGGACCAGGTGACAACGATAGCCTACGTGGACCCGTTTTCCTTCGCGCTCGGCGTTGCGCCAGCCAAGGATGGTCTTCTCTGGTGGGATCTGAACTTTTCCTTTGACCGAACGCACCACCCGCCAGCGGAGGTTTTCCTGGGCCACACAACGATGGTGATGGTTCTGCTTCAAGATCGCAGCAGGAGCTGCTGCTACTTCACAACGGATCTGATGCTTGAACTCTACGGCGATTATCTGTACAGCCACTTTCGAAAGATCGCTTCGAGCGAAACCTGGGCCCTATATCGGCGGATCGCTTCGTAGCAAAGCCCTTCAACGGACCGCTGGAGCGGATTCCGGGAGCTGCGCAGGGCGGGATGTAGACGGTGCGTTAGCCGGAACGGCTGCCGACCGCGCTGTCGTCCGAAGCGGGCCTTTTGGAGGACAGCGGCAGGCGCTTACGGGGCCCTTTTTCCAAGGACCTGCTCAAAGCTCTGCATGAATTCGCGGTAATGGCTGGCGATAGCAGAAACTGCGGCCTCGGGGGTTTGCCTGCCTTCGCGCCAAGCAACCAGCGGATCCCAGAAGTCGGTGCGGCCGACCGCAAAACCGATAAATCTCGGGACCGAAGCGGCGGGCACTCGCGATAATTTTTTCGATCTGGGAGCGCATTCCATGACGATGGCGCAAGTCGCAATGGAACTCCGGGAAATACTCCACCGCGAGATCCCACTCACTGACCTCTTCAAGTATGCGACCATCAACGCGCTCACCGACTACCTGAAGCAGACCCCCGGCGATGACTCGCCCCAGCCCGGCGGTGCTGACCGCGGACGCTCCCGCAGAGCAACTCTGCTCCAGCGGCCCGTGCGGCCGGCGCCATCTACAATGGTCTCGTTCATAACCAGAACTGTCGAACCGGCCGCACCTAACCGCGAGAAAGTCCCACGGTGGTGCTTTGACTCTTAGGAGCCTCTTGAAGCCACGCCGGCTCAGCGTAGGCAAATTGCAGCCGGTCGCTGCGGCGCCGCCTGACATGCCATACCAGCAGGAACGCCATCGAGTAGTTCCACACCGAACCCACTAGCACACCCGCCAGGGTCGCCGCGATCCAGTTCACTCCCACCTGGTGCAACGAAGATGCCAGCGAGACTTGCGCCAGCAGCCCGATCGAGCAGAATACATAGAACAGTCCTAGGCCCAGCAGCAGCCGCATTCCCCGCAGCCGCGCGAAACGAAAAGTGACTTGATTGTTCAAAAGAAAGTTAATCGCGATGGTGATCAGCGCGCCGACCAGCTGCGCCTCGCGGAAGCCCGCATGGACCAACTGCACCAGCAGAATGGCCAGCACCACGTTGCAAACCACGCCTACCGAGCCGACCATGCCGAACAACAGATACGAAACCGGGACCAGCCCGCCCGTCATCTTATCCAGCAGTAATTGCAGGTACTCGATGCCGACCAGGATATCCAGCTTGGACTCGCCGTGCTCCCGCTGCCGAAACGTGTACGGCACCTCGCCCAGGCGTACCGGCCTGCGCGCCGAGGCGAGAAGATCCACTAA
>JASHOO010000594.1 GCA_030041035.1 Bryobacteraceae bacterium
GCTACCCTTCCCGGTTCTCGCGCCGATTTCCACCGCCAGCAAGGAAACCAGAATTTTGTAGACGTTGTCGTTGTACGCGCCCAGGAACTGCGTCCAGAGAAACGACTGGAACCCGACCGACTTCAGAAGCTCTTTATAGCTGCTTGTGGCCATGGGAATTTTGTTCTCCTCCCTTATCGGAGCAAAGAGGAGTCCAGCAAGACCGAATTGATTCTAAATAACTTACTCAACATTTGCGTTGCCTGCTCCGACTGAGTGTCCAATGCATGTCAATCGATTGTACATTTTATGTATACTTATCTTTTGGGCCTTGTCAACAGCCGGGAACGCGATTTATTGCGCGTTACCTCCGATCTCGCTTACGCCAATCCATTCGTCCCCGAACGCATCCATCTCGAACGCGCGGCACTGGGTAAAGAGTTCGTCGTGGGCGAGCCCGTGTGGAGCGTACAAGTCGAGGATCCGGACCGGCCGCGCACCAATGTCTGGAAGATCATCGCACTTCTCGAACCTCTGATCGACAGTCTGCGCCAGCGTCTCAAAGGCGCTCGCAGCACACCGGCGAGCGACCTCGCGCTCTACCAGGACGCGGTCCTGCACATCATCTATCACCACGCGTTCCCACACTTCGTAAACACCATTTTCACCACCGGCAAGCCGAAGCGCTTGAGTTTCTATTCGCAGTTTCAGGAGGAGTGGGAGCGCTATTTTCAGATCCCCGGCGTTGCTTTTCCCACAACCTACGATTCATGCCATATCTTCGCCTGCTTTTACCAGATCGCCCGCGCGTTTCACAATATTTTCCTGTGCATCATCGGCGGTTCTCTTTCCGCCGCGCGCTTGCGGGCTTCGGTGTGGAACTCGATCTTCACCCATGATCTCCGCCGCTACTGGCGTGGCATCTACGCGCACATGGCGGATTTCCCAACCCTCGTCATGGGGCCCTCGGGCACAGGAAAGGAGCTGGTGGCGCGCGCCATCGCGCTTTCCCGCTACGTGCCGTTCGATGCCGAAAAGCTCGTGTTCGATCACGACCCCGAGCACGACTTTCTTCCCATCAACATCGCCGCCCTGCCCGCCACATTGATCGAATCCGAACTGTTCGGCCACCGGCGTGGCGCCTTCACGGGGGCGCTGGAGGACCGCAAGGGATGGCTCGAGACCTGCCCGCCGCACGGCTCGGTCTTCCTCGACGAGTTGGGTGACCTGGAGTTTGCCCTTCAGGTGAAACTGCTGCGCGTCATCGAAACCCGTTCCTTCCATCCGCTCGGCAGTACCACCGCCCGGCAGTTTCACGGTAAGTTGATCGCCGCTACCAACCGCGACTTGGCCGGGGATATGCAGCGAGGGAGATTTCGCGAGGACCTCTACTATCGCCTCTGCGCCGATGTCATCCTTACGCCACCGCTGCGCGAGCAGGTGCGCGAATCGCCTGAAGTCATGCGAGACCTGATTCGCTACATGGCACGCCGAGTCGCAGGCTCCGAAGCGGAGCCACTGGCAAAGGAAGCGGAGGACTGGATTCACCAGCACCTGACGCCCGATTACCCATGGCCCGGAAATTACCGTGAACTCGAACAGTGCGTGCGCAACGTGCTGATCCGAAAACAGTATCGGCCGCCCGAAAGCCAGGTGCAATCCACCGCCGCCAGCCTGACCGAAGACCTGAACCGGGGACGCCTGACCGCGGACGAGCTGCTGCGCCGCTACTGCACTCTCGTCTACACCGAAACCGGAAGCTATGAAGAAACAGCAAGACGCTTGAAACTGGACCGTCGGACCGTCAAGAGCAAGATTCACGCACGACCTCACTAGCGCTCTCGGGAATCAGGAGGCCTTCACGTTTTGAATTCACGGGCGTATACTGGCGTCGGCGCGAAGTTCAGACTGGGCTTTCCGGCCTCGAGCCGCCACCAAATCGTACCGGGGGTGATAAAAACGCCATGCTGCGGACTCTCGCAATCTTTCTTTGTTCGACCAGCCTCCTGCATGGTCAAACCAGCCAGGACTGGACACACTACGTGCGCATCGCCGGTCACGGCCTGAGCCTCGAAAACGCGGATCAGATTGTGCAGAGTGCCACCGACACCAACGTCTTTGGCATCGAAGTGGATAACGACGTTCCCGGGCGCTACGAGAGCTTCGTCGATCCCACCGCGAAGCTGAAGGCCATCCACGCGGTTGCCGAAAAAGCGCACGCCGCGGGCAACTACGCCTTCGTCTACATCGCGGGCACCGAATGCATTACGGCGCACGCGGCTTCCACCCCGAATACTATGGCCAAAGATCATCCCGGCTGGCTTCAGCGCAAGATCACCGGCGAACCGGCCATTTTTGGCGGCGGCACCGCGTTCTGGATCGCGCCGGGCGATGAAGATGTCTGGATCACGCCATTTGCCGCCGACTGGCGCAAGATCTATATGGAGCGCGTGCGGCAGATCGCGGGCACGGGCATTGACGGTATATATGTGGACATCCCGTACTGGATGACGCACTTCAAGGGCTGGGGGGACAGCTGGTCCAGCTTCGACGACTACACGGTCGCCGCGTTCAAGACCAAGACCGGCCTCAACGCGAGGACGGACCTGAAGCTCGGTGATTTCCGCGACGCGAACTTCCGCAAGTGGGTCGACTTCCGCATCGAGACCATCACCGATTTCATGCGAGAGATCAACACCAACGTCAAGGCCGTCAATCCGCAGTGCAAGACCATCGCCGAAATCTACCCCGGCATCGAAGAGAATGCCCTCCGTTTCGGCAGTGACGTCTACGAGCTGTATCGTGTTGTGGACACGATCGCGCACGAGTACGCGACTGGCGGCCCGGCGGCGGCCCGCACTCCGCTCGTGTGGTTTCAGGACATGATCGGCATGTACTCGTTCCGCGCCTTCGCCGGCAGCCAACCGAGCTGGATGCTCAGCTACTCCTGGGAGAAAGAGCAGCAAGTCCCTCCCAGCGAGGCCATGAAAAACCTGGCGATGGCGCAATTGATGGCCGGTACCAACACTTGGGACGCGCGGCAGCACGTCATGTCCGGCTCAAACGATATCCAGACGCGCAAACTGATTTTTGGATGGATGAAAGAACACGAAAAGACGTTCTTTCTTCCGCGTCAGCCCATCCGCCCCATCGGCGTCTACTTCTCCGAGAAAACGCGGAATTACTTCGCCAACGATTTCATTGATTCCTACCGCGGCATCCTCATGCTTCTGATGCAGTCCCATCTGGAGTTCCAGATTGTGACCCCGAGGACGCTGGCCGATTTCCACGGAGATATGCTGATTCTCCCCGATGCCCGCTGCATCAGCCACGAAGAGGTGAATTCGCTCGAGTCCTACGTAAGGTCTGGAAAGTTCCTGATGGTGACCGGCGAGACCGGGAATTACGACAGCACCGGTGCACAGCAGTCCTCGAACCCGATTCACCACCTGCTGGGAATCACGAACCCGGCCGAAAAGAGCGCCGGCAGAAACTTCCTGTATCTTCCCGATTGCCCCGGAAAATCCTACTACCATCAACTGCGGAAAGAATTCGACCGCGACGCCGCCGCCGGCACATTTGAATCCGCCGAGTTCAATCAGTTGAGGAAAGCCTTCGCCGCCGAGGTCTTGCGGGTTTCAGGTCTCAAACCCGCCGTAGAAGTTGCTGCCTCGCCATTCGTCTCCGCCCAGATCGCCAAAGTCGATGGCAAGCCGTCGGTATTTCTTGCCAATTTCAAAGGACTGAAGGCTGGGGAAGTGGCCCAACAGACTCCCGAACAGAACGTCAGGGTCACTTTCCCGGCATCGGGGCCGGGTAAGGTCGTCTTTCTTCCCTTCCTTGGCCAGCCGCAGACACTGCATGGAGAATTCGATCACGGCAGACTTTCTTGTGAACTTCCGGCGATCGAAAGAGGCGCTGTGGTTTGGCTCGAATAGCTCTTACTCCCGGGTAACCTCCAGGAACAACTGATCTTCGAATGCCGCCGGCAGGTCGGGGTGCGCGGCGTCTACAGTCCCCAGCTCCTTCTCGTTCACATAATCGAATACGCGGTACTGACCCGGCTCCAGCCCGCGCAGCTCCAGCGTCCCTTTCCACGTCGACGCTCCATTCTCCGGGAAGAAGGCGTAATACATCTTGC
>JASHOO010000595.1 GCA_030041035.1 Bryobacteraceae bacterium
CAGCGCACCCCCCATCATCAGCAGCGGCGCCAGCACCCCTCCGGACGTTCCTGACCCCAGTGAAAACGCCCAGATGAACGACTTCACCAGCAGGATGCCCCAAATGATGTGGTACGGCACCGTCCCTTGTAACAGCGCGCCGATTGTGTCATAACCCACGCCCAACGCCTGAGGAAACACCACGCCCCCTAACCCCACCGCCAGGCCGCCGATCGCCGGCCACCACATCCAGTGAACGTGAATGTGATGCCGGAATATATCCTCTGATGCATAAACTGCCAGCGTCAGCAACGCTGCCAGACCGCCCGCCAGCACACCGCAAAGCACGCAACCGGCCAGTCCTTCCGGGCCGATGAACTCGCTATGCTGCGGCGTGGGAAACAGAGGCCCTAGGCCGATGAGGTAGCGCCGCACCGCGCCCGCCGTCGCGCTCGCCAGCGCCACCGGCACCAGGCTCCGTGGCTTCCATTCGAATAGCAGCACTTCCACGGCCAGCGCCACCGCCGCTAGCGGCGATGCAAATGTTGCCGACATCCCAGCCGCCGCCCCCGCCACCAGCAGCGTCTTCCGCTCCGCGCTCGTCAGGCGGAAAAATTGCGCGATCATCGAGCCGAACGCCCCGCCCGTCACGATGATCGGACCTTCCGCTCCGAACGGCCCGCCCGATCCAATCGAGATCGCCGCCGACAGCGGTTTCAGAATCGCCAGACGCGGCTCCACCCGGCTCCCGTTGATCAGAATGGATTCGAGAGCCTCCGGTATCCCGTGCCCGCGGATGCGCTCCGAACCATAACGCGCCATGAAGCCGATCACGATCGCGCCTCCCACCGGAACCAGGATTTCCCACCCTCCCAGGTGGTTCCCCGCCGGCGACACCAGCACCGTCGATGTCCATCGCCCGAAAAAAAACACGTTCGTGAACCAGCCGATCAGCTTGAGCAGCCCCAGCGCTACGTACGCCGCCACTACGCCGATCAACACCGCCAGCACTGCGATGGGAATCGTACGCGGCGTAACCGTGAAATCACCCAGCTTGCTGGAAATGGTCTTCGCGTTAATGTGTGCCATGGCTCCTCCGGATCACAGCTTCGAGCGCTCGAACCAGTGCCGGTCCGTTCGTGCGCAACTCCGCCAGGCTGCAAGCCGTGAGCTTCTCCAATTCCCCTTCCCCACGCGCCGTTAGATGAATCAGCACCTGCCGCCGGTCCGCTGGCGCGCGCGAACGGGAAACCATTCCGCGTTCCTCCAGCCGGTCCACCAGTTCGCCTGTACTGTGATGTTGCAGCTGAAGCCGTTCCGCCAGCAGCCCGATGCTCGGCTCCTGTTGAGATTCCGCCAGACCCTTAATGGCCAGCAGCAGTTGATGCTGCTGCGGCTCAATCCCCGCATTCCGCGCCGCCTGCTCGCTGAAGTGCAGAAACTTCCGGATCTGGTACCGAAACTCCGCCAGCGCGACAAAATCTTGCCCTGTAATAGGTTCTAAAGTCATAACTTATTTAAATTATATCGTATGACGATACTAATAGCTAGTGCCGTCCTTTACCGGGTTGGCTGAAGCCGGTTGCCCCCCGCTTCTGCCACAAATCCCTGCCCGCCGGTGTTGTTGTATTGTGAACGCGCGCGGCAAGGCATTGGTTGAAATGACGACGGCGGACGCGCCTTTCGATTTTGAGACTTTCTTCCACGCCAACTACGGACGCACAGCCCGCGCCATCGCGCGGGTGATCCGCGATCCGGCCCGCGCCGAGGAACTCACCGTCGAGGCTTTCTGGAAGCTGTGGCGCCATCCCCGGGCCCACGGTGAAAAGGCCTCCGGCTGGCTCTATCGCGCAGCCGTCCGGATGGCCCTGAATGAGCTGCGTCGCCAGAAGCGCTCCAACCTTCACGAGTCGCTGGCGGAGCCGCCACCTGCAACTCCGTCGCCCGACCAGGCCCTCGCAGCCGCCGAAGAGCAAAAACGCGTGCGGCTGGTGTTGGCCAGGATGGGTGCCCGAAAGGCCGAACTGCTTTTGCTGCGCGCGAGCGGCCTGAGTTACGACGAGCTGGCATCGGCTCTGGAAGTGAATGCCAAATCGGTTGGCAGTCTGCTCAGCCGGGCGCAACAGGCGTTCCGAAGGGAATACGTCAAGCGATATGGAGAACCGGAAAATGAACGTTGAACAGTGGGTGGAGAACAGGTTAGATTCGCTCGAGGCACCTGTCGATTGGCAGCCGGATGCCGATCGAGCGCGCGCCCATCTTCGCGAAAAAAACCGTATCTACCTGGCACGCCGCCGCCGCTGGACCTGGATCGCCGTCGCCCTGTCCGTAACTTTCCTTTCCGCCCTGGCGATTCCGGGCCGGTGCGATGCGCCGGGATCTTCCTCCTGCGGCCAGCCCCTCGCCATACACCTGTGGGACGCAGTGTTTCCCAAACACGCGGCCGCGGGACCGGTAAAGCAAAACCAGCCGGTCGTCACGCATCCCGTTCCGCCCACACCGGCGCCGGCCCAGTCGGCGACAGTTGCCGGGGTGCGGAAGCCGGCGGCAGCAGTAGCCCAGCCGCCCCAGGTCTCACCGACGCCGGTTGCCGCAGTGAATTTCAAAGAGCTCGGCTCCCCCCACGCCCCGGTCGTTTGCGAAATCTACACCGATTACCAATGCCCGCCCTGCGCTACGTTGTATCGGCAAACCCTCCCGCTGCTAATCGGCCACTACGTGCGAACCGGCAAGGTAAAGCTGGTTTACCGCGATTTTCCGCTGCGAGCGCATCCCTACGCCCGCCTGGCAGCGCAATACGTAAACGCTGCGGGCCGGCTCGGGCAGTACGATCTCGCGGTGAAGGTTGTGTTCGCGACCCAGAGCCTATGGCGCGCCGATGGCAGCCTGGATGCGCAGTTGGCCCAGGCGCTGTCCCCGGCTCTCATTGAACAGGTTCGCGATCTGGTCCGGAATGACGCGACCCTCGACGGTGCGATCACCAGCGACATTGCCCGAGCGAAACAAGAAGACGTCCACCAAACGCCCACCATCATTGTCGTATCGAAGGGCGAGCGGCAGGCGATTGCTGGTGTCCCTGATTTCGACCTTCTGAAAAGCTATCTGGACGTGTTGTTGGCAAAGGAATAGACCGCATTTTCGCGCATGCCCTCTTTCGGCTCAGTTCGGAAGGCCTGTGGTCTCCGGCGCAGTCACGGTAACGCGGTGGATCGCCGCCATCAATTCCTCGGCGCGCATCGGTTTCGATACGTAGCCGTCCATTCCCGCCTCCAGACAACGCTGGTCGTACCCTTTGAGGGCATGCGCCGTCAGCGCCAGAATCGGGACGCGCCCGCCCGTCTGCTCCTCAATCGCCCGAATCGCCGCCGTACACTCAAAACCATTCAAATGCGGCATTTGGATGTCCATGAGAACCAAATCAAACCCCTGCCTGCGCCACGCCGCCAAAGCCTCGCGGCCGTCACTCGCTACTGTGACCTTGTGCCCTGCCTTCTCCAACAGCCGCGCCGCAATCTTCTGGTTGATCAGGTTGTCCTCCGCCACCAGAACGCGCAGAGGCGGTGTCTCGGGCGCCGGCGCCGCAGCCGGCATCTTCGCCGCCAGAGCAAGACTGGCCTTCACCAGCGGAATGATGAAATGGAACCGGCTGCCCCTGCCGACTTCGCTTTCCGCCCAAATGTTGCCCCCCATCAGCCCAATCAGCCGCGAACAGATCGTCAGCCCCAACCCCGTTCCTCCGTACTGCCGCGTGGTGGATCCATCCGCCTGTCGGAAAGCTTCGAAGATCAGGCCGATTTTCTCCCCGGGAATCCCCACGCCTGTGTCCGAAACGCTAACGTGCAACCGTGGCGTGGGACCCACACCCTCAAAAAGGTCCACGCTGACCGTGATCTTGCCCGCGCTGGTAAATTTGATGGCATTGTTGACCAGGTTGAGCAGCACCTGGCGGATGCGCGTGGGATCGCCATGCAGTCCGTCGGGAACCTCTTCGGCCACACGCATCTCTAAGGCCAATCCCTTCTGGTGAACCGGCACCGCTAAGGTCGATATAGCGTCCCTCACACATTCGCGTACCGAAAAATCGATGGCGTCCAGCTCCAGCCGCCCCGCCTCGATCTTGGAAAAATCCAGGATGTCGTTCAGCAGCGCCAGCAGCGATTCCGCCGATTTGACGGCGTCGGAGATGTAGCCGCGCTGTTCGGAACTCAGATCGGTCGCGAGCGCCAGATTGGCCATCCCCAGAATGCCGTTCATCGGCGTGCGGATTTCGTGGCTCATGTTCGCGAGAAACTGGCTCTTCAACTCCGTGGCATCGCGTGCGGCAGCGAGCGCCCGTTCCATCTCTTCGTTGTTGCGGAGTAGCTGCTTGGTCTGCGCGGCCACGCGCCGCCGCAGCAGCGCCACCCACGCCAGCGCCGCCAGCGTGCCCAGTCCCAAAATGACCAGCAGGCGCAGGATACGCGCCAGCGTCCACCACGACGGTCGCGTCAGAACATGAAGGTCGTTACCGGATCGCAGCAACAGCCGGAACGATGTCGGCTCGTTCAGCACGCCGCTCACCTCGACTTCGCAAATCCCGCTGATCCGAACGTGGCTACCCTCCTTCAGAGCCGGCAGATCCGCCGCCGCCGCCGGATCGATTTCTACGTCGAATACATGGCTGCCGGATTTCATGCCCAGCCACTGCTCCCGGTCCTTCGCGCTCCGGCTCACCAGGTCCGCATCGATCTCCACCAGATCTCCGTCGTGATCCCCGCCTACGGCCTGCTCCGCCGTCACCGGCACCGGCCGCGGGGCGGGACCGGGCCCCAGCCGCCGCAACATTGCATCTTGCAGAACCGGATTGTACTTTCCCAGAGCCGGGAAACCGAGCGCCTCCACTTGGTCGCCCGGCTGCAGCGCCATCGCCTGCTGAGTCTCGACCAGGAGCCCTTGTTCTCCGTCGCGAATATATACATCGTGAGCTCGCTGAAAGGTCACTACCCCACGCAGCCGCGCCCGTTCACTGACCGATTTCTTGGACGAGAATCGCAGCAGGCTCGACGGTTGGCTGATCGGCAGCCCCCACAGCTCATACGGCGCCGCCTGCCGGATCACCACGTCGTTCAAGCTCTGCACGTGGACGATGATACCCGTCAGTTGCCGCCGCCTGGTGAACGTGGAACCGCAGGCCCCGCGCAATGTCACGCGAGCGTTGATCAGCCGCTCCAGTCCCTCACGCGGAAAATCTACCACCGTCGCCCGCACGCGTTCCGGCCCAACCCCCACGTACAGGTTGAGCCGCTGCTCGTCGACCATGAGCAACCGAACGGTCCCCTCCACTTCAATCCATGCGCTGTCCCGCGTTCCTGAAATCAGATCTTCGTAAGAGACTCGGTGGGGAGGCGGAAGCGTGCCGGCCCCCAAAACGCGGATGTGCGGGCTGTCTACCACGGGCGCAAAATCCCCGGGCCCGGTAACCCCCGTCACCTCTACCAGTTGGCCCTGTCGTACGTCCAACCGCCCTTTGGCCGCCACATAGACGCCCCCGGTCGCATCTTGTACGAACAGGTCTTTCCAGTCGGGATCGTAATGAGTTACCACTGCCCGCAGGCGCACGGGTATGCTTCGTGCGGCCTCCTCCGGGGATAGCGCCCGAACCTGGGCGGTGTGCGTTAGGACCGCTGCGGCGCCTTCCCCTGACAGGACGACGGTTCCGATGAACAGCCACGCCACCACCCGCCCACACCGGGCCGGCTGGACATGGCGGTATAGGCGCATGCCGGGCAAGTCGTTCCTCTTCTGTATAATCGGCGGCTAAGGGGAAAACTTCAGATGGTCATTGCTGGGGAGAGGAAGTCGGCGTGCCAGTCCCCGGCTGCATGCCGCTCGAAGGCTGCTGCGGCTGACTTCCGAATCCCGCGCCCGAACCCGAACCGCCCGATCCGAACAGTCCACCGAAACTCGATGTACTTGTAGACGGTTGACCCGGTTGCTGTTGGCCTGGCTGCTGGGCCTGGCCCGCCCCCATCATCCCCGCCACCTGCCCGGCGCCCGTCCGGTCCTTGCTGAAATCGTAGATGAACTCCCACTCGTTGTATTTGTTATGTTCGTTATAAATCTTGATCGCGCGCCTCTCGACTTTGCTGGCCACTCCCGCGATACTTCCCGTGGCGATCTGCATTCCGCCTGCCCCCATGCCCTGCGGCATGGCTCTGGGCTGGGTCAACAACCCTCGAATCAGATCCGCTGCTGCCTGGTTCGATCCCAGGGTTGGATCGGTCCCGGGCTGCCCAGATGGGTTCGGATTTCCGGAATTTCCGGTAGGCAAGCCCTGCTGGCCCGAAGGATCCGCTGACGGATTGCCAGGGTTGGACGGAACGCCAGGGACGCCGGGAAATGCCGAAACCGGGTTCTGTGGCGCTCCGGTCTGCTGACCTGGCATAGGTTGCGTCGGCGAGCCGGGATTCTGCCCGTAAGGATTCTGCCCGTAAGAAGGTTGGCCGCCCGGCTGCGGCTGTGCATTCCCCTGCGGATTTGTTGGATCTACGGGAGGTTGCTCTGTGCCAGCAGCACCAGTGGAGTCCGGCGGCGGGGCGTTCGGATCGTCTCCTGGCTGAGTTTGCGGCTGTCCCCCTTCGCTCGGCCGCCTGCGAAACGCGGGGCCTAATGTCTGGTCAGAGGACGATGTATCTTGAGCAATCGATGGGCTTTCCGTGATGAAGTTGTTGGTGTTCTCGGTGGGCTGCTGGCTGCCTTTGGGTTTGTTGGTCAGCGAGTCGGTAAAGACGCCACCTGGACCGATGTGGATCAACCGCCAGTCGTCCTTGCCGGTCAACGGATCGGGGTAACGGCGGCGCAGGAAGCGGACGCCGTTGGTATTTTCGAGAGCGTCAATAGATTGCGGATAAGTCTTGAATTTTCTGAAGTATAGCTGAATAGCCCGCTTGTATGCCTCACCCCGCTGGATCAGCAGTTCTTCGCGCGCGCGCTGTGCTTCGAACGCTTCGCGCGGCAACTCCATGTAAAGCATCAATGCGATGGTAGCGGCCATGGCGAATACCAGCAGGACAGCGAAGCCAGATTCACGCCGGCGCATCCTCAAATGCTTCTTTTTCTTCATCCTGGAGACTCCTGCGCGATCGGCAGCGGCTGCGTGTGATTAAATTGCGTGTCTTCCACTTCCGCGGAACCGGGGTTGATCCGAATCACTTTATACCGTTTCAGGATCAAGTCACCCTCGGCGGCGATAAAGATGTCGCACTGCGGCGCGGTCGGGGAAGCATTGGCGCTGCAATCTCCTTCCGAGAAGAATGCACGCTTGCGGCCGTCGGAGCGTTGTGCCGTATAACCATAGTACTTCAGGGTGATAGGGGGAGGCGGAGGGGGTTGCGACCCATTACCGGCGAGCGTGCTTCCGGGTCCCACGAGTGAGCCCGGCTTAGGAATGATTTTGCCCGGATCCTTGGCGCCCGGCGGCAACGAGGCGGGAGTCATGGCGCCATAAGCAAACAAATTGCGCGCCGCCGGGCCCATATCGACGGATCGTACCTTGGCCAGCAGATCCAGCCGCAGCTTAGGATCGATGGTGCTGGGGTCTATACCCTTATTTTTGAACGAGGGCCGGAACTCCTGCTCGCTCCGCCGCGAAGCAGGGGTACGAACTGGGGCGGTTTGGGTCGGCGCCGGCTCCGGATTGGCAGCCGGCGTTAGTTCCGATATCGAAGAACCGGCGGCTGTCCGGCGGGCCGGTTCCGAGCCATTGGGTGAGGAACCCAAATCCGTGTAAAGAAAGTACGCGGCGACGAGCACTAACCCGCCCAGAATCAAAACCTTCTTGGGTTCGGCTCCGAGCTTCATGACTGGCCTTTGGCAGACTCCCGCACAAAAGCGAACAGCCGGAGCGTCAGGCTGAGTCCGCCAGTGGACTGCGGCTGGGCCTGCAAGCTGTCGATAATCAGGAAGCGAGGTGATTTGTCGAGCATGTTGACAAACTTGGTAAGGCTCTCATAGCCGCCTTCGAAATTCTGCGAGATGGTCATCTGGAGGATGGTGTCGGAACCTTCGACGGGATCGAGCACGTAGGAGGAATCCTTGGGCTTCATACCGGAGTCAACAGCCATCTTGTCGACGTCGATCAGCACGCTGGAAAAGGCGGACCGCCGTTCCATGGTGCACTCGTCGAGGAACTTGTCCCCTTCGACCTTGGCCTGCTGCACCTTGCCGACCAGGCTCCGCGTGCGCTCCAGGCGCTGGGTTTGCTGGGTGAGATCCTGCCGCTTGGATTGCATCTGGCGGGCGAGATCCTCCACCGAGCCACCCAGAGGATGAAAGACGAAGACGGCGGCGGCGAGATTCGCAGCCAGCAGCGCGCCCAGGCCGGTGCGCACTTTTATGCGGCGATCCTTCAGCGCAGCGCGGAGACTAAAGCTTCTGGGCATAGTTTACGCTCACGCGGCAGCGATAGAGGGGTTCGGACTGGGAAGGCGGGATGAAATTGTAGACGTGGGTTTCACCGAACACCTCGGATGACTCGAGCTGCTTCAACATCTCGAAGATCGGTGCAGGAGTCTGCGCGGCCACGATCATTTCGAGATAAACCTCACTTTCGGAAACCACCTGCGGCCGGATGTGAATGAGCCGGACATTTGGCGGAAGGGTCTTTTCGAGATCGGCAAAAACACGCGTCCAACTGATGCCTTTGCGATAGAGGAGCGCATTCAAAAAAAGGCTGCGCTCGAGGACCTCAGCGTTTTCGGGGCGGCGAAGCAGGGCGTCCAAGCGAGCCTGTTCGGCCACGGTGCTCGCCATTTGGCGGTCGAGGCGGGCGATGACGCGGCGGGAATCGGCGGAGCGGCGGCGGTCGGCCAAGGCGAGAGAAATCAGCAGAATCAGCGAGCAAACCATTAAGGCAGCGACGGCACCCGAAGCGAACAGGATGGGCCGATCCTTATGGAATGGACGGCTGGCAAGATTGAGAGGAAACTTCATACTCATGCGCCGACCGACTGCAAATAACCCAAGAGTCCCAGGCTATTATCCCCTGCCACGCCCGCGCCGGCGCGAATCAACTCTACCGGCAGTTGCAGTTCGCGGGTAAACTGAGTACGGGCCTCATCGCCAAA
>JASHOO010000596.1 GCA_030041035.1 Bryobacteraceae bacterium
GCTCGTTAGCGATTGCTGCGAATGATGGAAGTGCGAAACCGGAAACGGCTCGCCCACCGGCCGCCTGGTCTGCCGGTCCAGCCGCTGGGCCCAGATGCAGCGAAACCCATCGCGCTCCGACAGAAAGTACAGCAGCGCGCCGTCGGGCGACCACTGCACCTCGCGGTCCATATGCTTGCCGTCCGTCACCGCGATCCACGTCTCCTCGCCGCCCACCTGTCCGTCGCGAAACGGCGTGACATAAATCGTCCGCGCCGAATCGTTGTCCACCGGCCGCGCCTGGAACGCAATCCACGCGCCGTCGGGTGAAAACGATTCCGGATACAGCGCCATCTTGGAATGGCGCACCAGTTCCACCGTCTTGCCCGTGCGCAAATCCAGCAGCCCCACGCAATACGGCGAGCACGACTTCGCCTCGAACAACAGCTTCGTGCCGTCCGCCGAAAAAGCCCGCGGCGGACCGCCGTTTTTGTAGATCCTGGCTTCCCCGCCCGTCGCGCCGGCCACACGGATCGCCCACTCCGGGCTCTCCACCGCGTATGCCAGCTTCGATCCGTCCGGCGTGATCTTCGGCGAATCGAATTCCGAAGCGCTCATGGCCAGCATCGTGTCCTTGCCTTCGGCCAGATCCTTCACCCAGATTTCGCGCTTGCCCGCCCGGTCCGCGCTGAACGCCAGCCTCTGGTTGGCCGAAATCGACGGAAACACCTGCCGCGCCAGGTCGCGCGTCACCCGCACCATGTTCCCGGCCGCCTTGCCCTGATTCAGGTCCATGGGCAGCCGCCACACATTCGTCCTCGCCGCTACGCTCGAGAAGACAATGTTACCGTTCGACGCCACCGAGGGCTCACCCTCCTGGTCCGTCCCGAACGTCAGCCGCTGCGGGCTGCCGCTGATCTTTCCACTGCTCCGCGAGATCCCCACTTTCCAAAGATTCTTGGTGTCGCGGCGCGCCGAAAAATAGACCTCGTTGCCCACCCAGGCCGCCGGCCCTCCCGCCGACAGATTCTCCCGCGCGAATACCTCAAACGCGCCCGTCCGCTTGGCTTCGCCTCCGTCCGCCGGCGCTACCCACCAGTCCGGCGCGGATGACTCGTCGCGCTGGCCCCAGAACAAAAGCTCTTTCCCGTCAGGCGACCAAACCGCGTCGTGCGCGCCGTAAAAGCTCGCCTGCACCTGCTTGGGCGTTCCTCCCGCCGACGCCACTACGTACAACTGCGTGCGTACGAAGTAGGACTCCCCCACCCAATACACAATGCGCTGCCCGTCCGGAGAGAATCGCGGCCCTCGCCCTTGCTTGGCGATCAGCCGCAGGTCGCCGCTCAGTACCTCCACCGTATAAATGCCCCCGCCGTCCCGGTCGGAGTGAAATGCCACCTTCGACCCATCCGGTGAGAACGACGGATCGTAATCGTCCGCCGGGTTTGGAGCCAGCCGCGCCCGATCCCCCGTGGCGATGTTTTGTACCCAGATGTCCAGGTTTCCTTCCCCGCTGCGGTCCGACGCGTAAGCCACCAGCTTTCCGTCCGGCGAAATGGCAGGGTCGCTCGTGAAGCCCGTGTCGTAGGTCAGCGGTGTCAGTGCGAATTCGTCCACCGGCGTCCGCCGCAGCCACAAAAATAACCCTATCGCCGTGATCACCAGCGCTACGCCCGCCACCCGGCCCGCCCATGCCCACGAGATCCGCCGGGCTGGCGTCTGCGCAAATCCGTTCACGCGCGACGCGAAAACCGGCACGAACGTTGAATCCAGGCTGATGATGATCGGATCGTCCTTCCCCGGCCCTTCGTAATACTCCTTGAGCTTCTCGCGCAGCCGCCTCTTCTCCACCCGCACCACGGATTTTTCGCTGGGCGTGAAGTCCCGCTGGTGAAATACCCGTTCGGCAATCACGTATTCCGTCAGTTGATCTCCCCGGCCTTCCAGCGTCTCCAGCACGACGAATTGGAAAAACTTTACCAGCGCCGGGGAAAGTGTGTTGCTCGCCAGGATGCGCTCCAGTTGACGATGACCTGAATTCCATCGCAGGAACGCCTTCTTCAAAGGGCTGCGCCGCGGCGCACGCTTTGCCGGCGGGCGCAAAGGAACTGGTTGGGATCCGGCCATGGAAACGTCAAACCCACCGCGCAGCCGAAGACTGTTCAGGGGCCTTTAGCAACTCCCTATCCCTCCAGTTTAATCCTTCTCGTTCACAAACCGCGAACCTCGCCGCCCAGGCAGGCGAACGTGCGCCCTGCCATCCTGTGCTCGGGCAAATGCACTTCTGCACATAATATGGATCTCTGAATCGCACCCGCGGATTCGCTCCGCAATCTTGAATTTTTTAACCATCCGGTTCCGAATCGCATCGTGTGTTGAAAATGCGGCACACCCGTGAATCGCGGCCGACTTCGTAACTGCCTCTTAACTGCACTTACTAATCGCTGATAATTCCTTCAAACCAAAGCCGCTATCGCTTAACTAACCTCGTGACATAAATTAACGTTGCCAATACTGACTGACTCACTCAACATACTCGCATGCTCAGGGGAGGTTTATGGCTCTAGTTACGCTCAAACGCCCTCTATACGAAGAGCCTTCTAAGTCTGTATCACTTGTTACAAATCTTGCCACGGGAGGTTTTGTGAAGCGAAAAGTCACTTCAATCGTTTTCTTGTTTGCCCTAACTGGATGGATTGTAAATTTCGCCTGGAGTCAGCAGGTCACCGCCGCGATCACCGGTAAGGTGACTGATCCTTCGGGACCTACCGTGGTCAACGCCAGGATCACCGCCACCGATGTTGACCGGGGAACGCAGTGGACCGGCGTCACCAATACTGATGGAGTCTACAATATTCCGCGCTTACCGATCGGCACTTATGACGTGAAAGTGGAAATGCAAGGCTTCCAGACCATGGCGCAATCGCGCATTGCGCTGGAAATGAACCAGATCGCCCGCCTGGACTTTCAACTGAAAATCGGAAGCATCTCCCAGACTGTCGAAGTCACCAACACAGAACCGCTGCTCGAAACCCAGGACACCTCGCTCGGTCAGCACATCGATGCGACCACCAACGAGGAATTGCCCCTGGCCACGCGAAACTACGTTCAGTTGACCTTGCTCGCGCCCGGCAGTATTCATCCCGACCCGTCAGAATTCAAAAACGGCGGCACCACCATGATGAGCGGCCGTCCCAACGTCAACGGTAACCGCGAACAGGCCAATAATTTCATGCTCGATGGCCTCGACAATAACCAGGTCTCCGAAAATGACGTCGGTTACGCGCCCAGCGTCGACGCCATCGCCGAGTTTAACGAGATTACCAACAACGCTCCCGCCGAGTTCGGCAACTTCATGGGCGCTATCATCAGCTCCACCACCAAGTCCGGCACCAACGAATTCCACGGCGACGCGTTTGAGTTCTTTCGCAACAACGTCCTGAACGCCAACGATTGGGCCAACAACTTCAACGATGTCCCGCGCGCCGCCATTCGCTGGAATAACTTCGGCGGAACACTCGGCGGGCCCATCAAGAAGGACAAGGTCTTCTTCTTTGTCGATTATCAGGGCTCCCGCGATGACACCCCTACCAGCCTCGTCACCACTTCGCTCTTCACCGCCCAGGAACGGCAGGGCAACTTCTCACAACTTCTCACCCTCGCCAATCCCATCCAGCTCTACAATCCCTTTTCCACCACCACCGCCGGCGCTCGCGCGCCATTCCCGGGCAACATCATTCCGGCCAGTCTGTTCAGCGCGCCGGCCGCTAAGATTCTCTCGTCCTCGCTTTATCCCGAGCCCACCTCCAGCGGCCTCATCAACAACTACAGCTATGCCACCCGCACCTACATCGACGGCGACCAGGGCGATGCCAAACTCGACTGGAACATCTCCGATGCAGACCGCTTCTTCGGCCGTTATTCCGAAAGTTTCTACACCAACCCCACCTTCAATACTCTTCCGCTGATTTACAACTCTTTCGCCAACATTCCCACCCACACCGGAGTGATCGACTGGACCCGAACCGTCAGCCCCGCGCTCGTCAACGAAGGGCGCTTTGGCGTCAATTACGTATTCAATGACAATGGCGCCGCTACCAACGGCGTCAGCAATTTCGCCCAGACCGTCGGCATTCCCGGTGTGCCCTCCGCTTTCTTGCCCGGCATGGAGTTCACCAACGGCTTCGCCGCCGAAATCGGCAATAGCGACATTCATCAGCTCTTCGCTGATGCCGTCATCAACTACGAAGACACCATCATCTACACCCGGGGTACCCATACCATGCATATGGGCTTTCAGGGCTATCGCTACCGCATCGACACTTTCTATTCGGGCAACAACGGCGAAGCCGGAACCTTCCTCTACAACGGCCAATATACGACCGCCAGCACCACCCTCAAGGCCGGCAGCGGTAGCGGCCTCCCCGAGGCCGATTTTCTGCTGGGCCTTCCCGATGAGGTCCAGGGCGGCGTCAACGGCGGTACCTGGGGCCAGCGCTCCAATTCCGTCGCCGCGTTCTACCAGGATGACTGGCGCGTCACTCCCAATTTGACTCTGAACCTTGGCTTGCGCTGGGAACTGCACACCCCCTGGGATGAGGTCAAGAACCGCCAGTCCAACTTCAACCTGCTCACCGGTCAGGAATACATCTCCGGCCAGAGCTGCCCCTGGAACAACTGCAACGCTCTCTACAACCAGTACAACGGCATCACCAACTTCCAGCCGCGTCTCGGCATCGCCTGGACCCCCGGCGGCGGCAAGTTGGTCGTCCGGGCCGGCTACACCATGTCGAATTATCTGGAAGGCACCGGTACCAACCTTCGCCTGCCCATTAACCCGCCCTTCGCTCACGAGAACGACGATGTTTACACCAACTCCGCCGTCTACGGCGTCGCTCCCGGCTCTACGCTCTCCGATGGCTTCCTGCCCTTCACCACTGCGACCAACGAGTTCGACGGCGCCACGCTGCGCGTTTGGGACCCCAACGTCCGCCCGGCAGTGTCCAACCAGTGGAACTTCACCCTGCAGTACGCGCTCGACAAAACGACCACCGTTCAAGCCAGCTACGTAGGCCAGCGCGCCACCCACCTGATGGTGCCTATGCCCTACTTCCAGAAGGTGTTGAACCCGAACGGCACCGTTTCACCGACCGAGTTCCTGGAGGGCAACCCGACCTTATTGAACGAAATCGGCCAGATTTCCGGCACGGCCTCGGTGGGCAACCAGGACTATGATGCTCTGCAAATGCAGTTGCGAAAGCACTTAAGCTCCGGCCTCGAGTACACCCTCAACTACACCTACTCCAAGTGCATGACCAATAACCTGGGCTACTACGGCCAGGGTGGCCAGGCTGCCCAAAGCAACTATTACTACCAGAACATCTACGACGCGGCGGCCGAATGGGGCCCCTGCGACTATGACGCGACCCATAACTTCGTCGCCAACGTGGTCTATGACCTCCCGTTTGGCCATGGGCGCAGGTTCGGGAACAACATGAACCGGGCGCTCGACGGCATAGCTGGTGGCTGGGAAGCAGCCGGCATCCTGACCCTCCACACCGGCTTCCCCCTGACCATTACCGCCACCGACGCCTCGGGCACTGACTCCCGCGGGCCGCGTGCGGACTGCATCTCACCCGTCACAATATTTGGCACGCAGAACTCACCGCTCTCGGTGGGCAATGGCTATCAATGGTTTAGCGCCAATAGCTTCGCGCAACCCGCTAACGGCACCTTTGGGAGCTGCGGCGTCGGCACCGTGCGCGGGCCGGGTCTCGAAACGCTCGATTTCAACCTTTCTAAAGCCTTTAGAATCAGGGAACACGAGAGCTTAAATCTCCGCGCTGAGTTCCTGAACCTCACCAATACCCCGATCCTGAACGCGCCCAACACCGGCGTCGGCCCCACGCTCGGCCTGCTCAATACCGATAACCAATACAGCGCCCGTGAAGTCCAGTTTGCGTTGAAGTTTATATTCTGAATACTGCTTTCCCCGGGCGGGCGGACCCATCATCCGCCCGCCACAACCCGTGATAACAGTCCGTAACATGTCCGTAACATGCCTTCCTGCGAACCCACTTAACATAATGGAAATAATGCCTCAAATGCTGTAACAAAGATTAACGTTGCCAAGCAGGCAGAACTGGGTGAATTATATTACGATCTCAGGGGAATTTGTACGGCTCAACGGTTCCGGTTCGCGGGTGGGTTCTTGCCCTGCGTTAGCACCTGCGAGCGGAAGATAACTGATTCGCAGAGGAGGGTTTGTGAAGCATAGAGTCACTTCGCTAGTTCTGTTTGTCGCGCTGGTGGGCTGGATCGTTGGCTCCGTCTGGGGCCAGCAAGTTACTGCAGCGATTACCGGTAAGGTTACCGATCCATCCGGTGCTTCGGTGGTGAACGCCAAGATTACAGCCACCGACGTGGACCGCGGAACCCAATGGACCGCCACCACCAACAGCGAGGGCGCATACAACATTCCGCGCGTGCCCATTGGCACTTATGACGTCAAGGTGGAACAGCAAGGTTTCCAGACCATGACGCAATCGCACATCGCGTTGGAAATGAACCAGATCGCCCGCCTGGACTTCAAACTTCAGGTAGGAAGCCTGGCGCAGACCGTGGAGGTCACCGCCGCCGAGCCGCTGCTTCAGACTCAGGATACGTCTCTCGGCCAGCATATCGATGCCACCACCAATGAGGAATTGCCCCTGGCGACCCGAAATTACGTCGAGTTGACCTTGCTCGCTCCCGGGAGCATTCATCCGGATCCTTCGACTTTCAAGAACGGGTTCACCACCATGAACAGCGGCCGCCCCAACGTGAACGGCAATCGTGAGCAGGCCAACAATTTCATGCTCGATGGCGCGGATAACAACCAGGTGTCTGAGAATGACGTCGGTTACGCGCCCAGCGTCGACTCCATCGCCGAGTTTAACGAGATCACCAACAACGCCCCCGCCGAATTCGGCAACTTCATGGGAGGCATCATCAGCGTCACCACCAAGTCCGGCACCAATCAGTTTCACGGCGACGCTTTTGAGTTCTTCCGTAACAACGTGCTGAACGCCAACGACTGGGCCAATAACTTCAACGACGCGCCCCGCGCGGCCATTCGCTGGAATCAGTTCGGTGGAACACTGGGCGGGCCCATCAAGAAAGACAAGCTCTTCTTCTTTTTGGATTATCAGGGACAGCGCGACGACACACCCACCAGCGTGGCGACGACTTCGGTGATGACCGCTGCGCAACGCACAGGCGACTTCTCCGACCTTCTGACCCTGTCCACCCCGATCCAGCTTTACAATCCATTTTCCACCTCGGCCAATGGAACGCGCGCTCCCTTCCCCGGAAACATCATCCCGGCCAGTTTGCTCAGTCCGGCGGCGTCGAAAATTCTGACGTCGTCCTATTATCCACTGCCCACGACCACCGGCCTGATCAACAACTTGAATTACTCCACTAACAGCTACATCAACGGCGATCAGGGTGACGCGAAAATTGATTGGAACATCTCCGATAAAGACCGCTTCTTCGGCCGTTTCTCGCGAAGCCGGATGGACAACCCGTCCTTTAACACCGTGCCGCTGTTCTACAACAGCTTCACCACCATCCCGACTGACACCGGAGTGCTCGACTGGACGCGCACCGTCAGCCCTTCGCTGGTCAACGAAGCGCGCTTTGGCGTCAATTACGTCCTGAATGATAACGGCGCCGCGCTCAACGGTCTCAAAGATTTTGCCCAGACCGTCGGGATTCCCGATGTGCCCTCCGCCTTCCTGCCCGGCATGTCGTTCAGCGGCAACTCCTTTGCCGCTGGTATCGGCAATAGCGACATTCTTCAGTTGTTCGGCGATACCGTGATCCAGTACGAAGACACCATCATCTACACCAAGGGCTCGCACACGATGCACATGGGTTTCCAGGGATTCCGCTATCGCATCGACACCTTCTATTCGGGCAACAACGGCGAAGCCGGAACTTTCCTGTTCAACGGCCAATACACGACGTCGTCGACGAGCACGCCCGGTGGCACATCGGGCCAGGGCCTTGCCCAGGCCGATTTTCTGCTGGGCCTTCCCAATGAGGTTCAGGGCGGCGTCAACGGCGGTACCTGGGGCCAGCGCTCCAATTCCGTTGCCGCGTTTTACCAGGATGACTGGCGCATCACTCCCAATCTAACAGTGAACCTTGGCTTGCGCTGGGAACTGCACACGCCCTGGGATGAGGTCAAGAATCGCCAGGCCAACTTCAACCTGCTGACCGGTCAGGAATACATCTCCGGCCAGAGCTGCCCCTGGAACAACTGCAACGCTCTCTACAACCAATACAACGGCATCACCAACTTCCAGCCGCGTCTCGGCATCGCCTGGACCCCCGGCGGCGGCAAGTTGGTCGTCCGCGCCGGTTACACCATGTCGAATTATCTGGAAGGCACCGGCACCAACCTTCGCCTGCCGATCAATCCGCCCTTCGCTCACGAGAACGACGATATCTACACCAATCTGACGAAGTACGGCCTGGCTCCCGGCTCGACGCTGGATCAAGGCTACGAGCCCTTCGCCAATCCGGGCAACGAGTTCATTGGCGCGACGCTGCGCGTTTGGGATCCCAATGTTCGTCCGGCGGTCTCGAATCAGTGGAACCTCACGCTTCAATACCA
>JASHOO010000072.1 GCA_030041035.1 Bryobacteraceae bacterium
CTTTTCACCGACTCCGCGCAACCGGCCCGCCGAAGCTCTGCTCAAGTCCGTGGGCGCGGCGTTCGAACAAAGTGCCGGCGCCGGCTCGAAGTTTCGCTTTCCGGCGGAGACGCTGGCGCGAGTGACTTACCGAACAACGAAAGCCGCGGCGGGCGTTATTCAGGAACGCCGTCCTCGGGCAGAGGCCGCAGCAGCGCCGAGCCGGCCGGATTATACGGCCATCGCACGCAACCTGCGCACACCCGTGCAAATTCTTGAGGCAGTCCGTGCCGCATCCCAGCGGCGCTCCGCCGGCACGCGGGCGGATGTGCCGAGAAGCCGGCTGGAGAAGCAGCTTGCACAGATATGGGCGAATCTGCTGGGCCTTCCCTCGGTTGGTATTCATCAGAATTTCTTTGATCTGGGCGGTCATTCGCTGCTTGCGGTTCAGCTGCTTTCGCTGGTCAGGCAGACCTTCAATCTGGATCTTTCGCTGAAAGTCGTGTATAGCGGCGACTTCACGGTTGCGGAGCTGGCTAAAGCCATCGAGTTGCGCGAGATCGAGCAGGCCGGCGCCGGGAGTTACGCTGAAATTCTCAAAGAGCTGGAAAGCCTCTCGGATGAAGAGGTGCGTGCACTGCTTGCCCGGGAGCAGAACGGCGGCTCCGGCAACACGCCTTAGAGACATGCGCATTCTGCTCGCGTCGAGTGCTTCCCACGTTCCGCCACGCGGAGGCTCCACCCGCAGCAATCTGGCTTGGCTCGATGCGCTCACCTCTCGCGGGCACGACTGCCGCATCGTCGGCGGGGCGCTGACAGCCGGCACAGCCGAGAGGCAGGCCGAACTCCGGCGTGAGACTGAGGATCAGGATGCCGGCCGCACCATTCCCGAAATCCTGGCTGTGGCCGATCCGGTGAAGCGGGCCGCGGCCCTCAAAGAACAGATTCGCGACTTTCAACCTGACTGGGTGCTGGTTTCGTCCGAAGACATCGGGCAGGCTCTATTGCGCGCCGCGCATGAGACCGCAGCCGGCCGCGTGGTTTACCTGGCTCACACGCCGCAGTTCTATCCGTTCGGCCCGGCGAGCTGGAGCTCCGACCGAGACGGTACGGAGTCGGTGGCAAATTGCGCCGCCATCATCGCCATCGGCCATCACACCGCCGATTACGTCGCGATGCATCTGGGACGGCGCGCCGAGGTCATCCACCCGCCCATCTACGGCCCAGGGCCTTTTCCGCAATATGGATCAGGTGAGCGGATCACCATGATCAATCCGTGTGCGGTCAAAGGCATTTCGATTTTTCTCCGGCTCGCCCGGAATTTTCCCGAGCATCCCTTTGCTGTTCTGCCGGGGTGGGGAACGACGGCGGCGGACCGGCGAGCGCTGGAAGCACTCGCTAATATCACGGTACTTCGCTACTGCCGGCGCATCGACGAGGTGCTGGCGGGAACGCGCGTTTTGTTGATGCCGTCGCTGTGGTTCGAAGGTTTCGGTCTGATCGTAGTGGAAGCGATGCTTCGCGGCATTCCGGTTGTGGCCAGCGACGCCGGCGGATTGGTGGAGGCCAAACTGGGAACGCGCTTCGTCATAGCCGTGCGGCCCATTGCAAAATACGACGCCGTGTTCGACGATCAGGGATTGCCGCGTCCCGTGGTGCCGGAACAGAATTTGGTGCTGTGGGTGGAGGCGTTAAAGCAGCTTCTTGGTGACCGCGCCATCTACGAGGGCGAATCCGCTGCGGCGCGTGAGGCCGCCACACAGTTCGTCTCCGCTCTGCGGCCATCTCAGCTCGAAGAATTCCTGCTGAAGCTCCAGCCGGCCCGCCCGGCAGCGCTTAAGCCGGATCCGCTTTCCGGCTTGTCGCCCGAGAGGCGGGCGCTGCTTCTCCAGCGCCTTCGGTCACGTCCGGCCAAATAATCGCCTATGCGAATTCTGCTGGCGCAAAATTCGCGGTACTATCCGGCGCACGGCGGCGGCGACAAATCCAACCGCCTGCTGATGGAAGCGCTCGCCGCACGAGGTCACACGTGCGTGGTCGTCGCCCGTATCAGCAGGTTCGGTCCGGCGGAACATGAACAGTTTCTGGGTGAACTGGCTGTGCGCCGGGTGACTGCGTCGGTGTCGGATCACGGCGTGGTGGTGTTTCATCGTGCCGGTGTGGAAGTGCATACCCTGACCAATCAGCCGGGCCTGCGAAAATATTTCTCCGAGCAAATCGCTGCGTTTCGGCCGGATGTAATTCTCGCATCCACCGATGACCCGGCGCAGCTTTTGCTCGAGCCGGCCGTAGGTGCGGATAATGCGCGCGTGGCGTTTCTCGCCCGCGCCACGCTGGCTCTACCGTTCGGTCCCGATTGCGCGTTTCCGAGCGTAGCCAAAACGGAGGTACTGCGCCGCGCGGACGCGGTCGTGGGCGTGAGCGAATACGTGGCCGGCTATATCCGGCAATGGAGCGGAATTCCGGCGGTGCACGTACCGATCTCGCTGCTCGAGCCCGGTCCCTATGAACCGCTCGGGCGGTTCGAAAACGAATTCGTCACGATGGTGAATCCGTGTGCGGTAAAGGGCATTTCGATCTTTCTTGCATTGGCTGAGCGGATGCTGCAGGTGCGCTTCGCAGCCGTGCCGCTCTGGGGCACCAACGAAGACGACCGGCGCGCGCTCGAACATCTTGCGAACGTCTCGATTCTGCCGCCGGTTGATCACGTCGGCGAACTGCTTGCTCGTACCCGCGTGCTGCTGGTTCCGTCCCTGTGGGCTGAGGCGCGATCGCGCATCGTTGTCGAAGCCATGCTCCACGGCGTCCCGGTCATTGCCAGCAATGTCGGCGGCCTTCCCAAAGCCAAGCTGGGCGTGGATTATCTTCTGCCGGTGAAGCCCATTGCGAAATACCAGGAACAGGTGGATGAGCAGATGGTCCCGGTGGCTGAGGTTCCTGAGCAGGACATCGCACCTTGGTACGACGCGCTCCATTGCCTGCTCTCCGATCGCGACCATTACGAACAGCTTGCACGCGCATCGCGCGCTGCCGCCCTGACGTATGCCGGCAATCTCAGCGTGGCTCCCTTCGAGCGTTTGTTGGAAGAGACTTTGCAGCAGAGAAAGGCGGTCCCATTGCCCGCGGTTGCCGAGCCATCCCCTGACCCCCTCGCCAGGCTCTCCCCGGAAAAGCGCCAGTTGCTCGCGCTGCGATTGCGCGCAAAGGGAGCCGCTGGATCGTGGTTTCCATCACTCCAGGAATCTTCCGATGCGAAGTTGCGCCTCTTCTGCTTCCCCTACGCCGGCGGCGGAGCCAGCGTCTTCCGCTCCTGGGCTGAATTTCTCCCCGGGGACGTCTTCGTGTGCCCGGTTCGCCTGCCGGGGCGCGAAACGCGCCTCAACGAGCCCGCCTTCGATTCCATGGAAAAGTTGATGCCCGCGTTGCGCGAAGCCATCACTCCATATCTGGATCGCCCGTTCGCTTTGTTTGGCCACAGCGCCGGCGCCGCCATCGCATTCGAGCTGGCGCGCTCGCTTTCCATCCGCCCGTTGTGCCTGTTGGTGGCTGGTGCGCGCGCACCGCAGTTGCGCCGCGATTATGTGCCGCCGCCGGCGCCATCGGACGGCGAGCTCATTGAGGAACTGCGCCACATCAACGGGATTCCGCAGGATCTGCTGGAACATCGGGAATTGATCGAGCTTGCGCTTCCCGCGCTGCGCGCCGACTCCACGCTCTACCGCAACTACGTTTATCGGGAAGCGCCGCCGCTTGCGAGCCCCATCCGCGCCTACGGTGGCGCCGATGACGAAAGGATCACACGTGAGCATCTGGAAGCCTGGGCCGTGCAGACGACGGCGTCATTCCAGCTCGAGATGTTTTCCGGCGGCCACTTCTTTCCGCAAACCCACCGGGACGAATTCCTGAAGGCGCTGGCGCGGGATGTGGCGGAGTTGCTTACTTTTCCCGGCTGATTCCCAGCGCGCGAATGCGCTTGTGCAGGTTGGTCCGCTCCATGCCGAGGGCACGCGCGGCGCCGGAGACGTTCCAGTTGGCTTCCTCGAGCGCGCGTAGGATGTACTCGCGCTCCGCCGAGGCGCGGGCCTCCTGCACGGTCGATCGCGGCGCCGAATCGCGCTGCACCCGGATCTCCACGGGGATGGATTCCTTGGTCAGCCGCTCGCCCGTGGTTAGAATGGCCATGCGCTCGATGGCATTGCGCAGCTCGCGCGCGTTGCCCGGCCACGCGTAGCTCTCCAGCACCGGGTAAACATCGTCGGCAATGACCTTCGGCTTGAAGTTGTTGCGCACGCAGAAATCGTCGAGGAAATACTCCGCCAGCAGCTGAATGTCCTGCACCCGCTCACGCAGGGCGGGCACGCGAATCGGCACCACGCTGACCCGGTAGTAGAGATCCTCGCGGAACTTGTCCTGGCCCACCAGCGACGCCAGCTCGCGATTGGTGGCCGAGATCACGCGCACCGAGACGCGGATGGACTGCTCGCCGCCTACACGGTGGAACTCGCCTTCCTGCAATACGCGAAGCAGCTTAGCTTGCGAGGCAGCGTGCAGATCGCCGATTTCGTCGAGGAAGAGCGTGCCGCCGTCCGCCAGCTCGAACTTGCCGCGCCGCATGGCGGCCGCACCCGTGAACGAGCCCTTCTCGTGGCCAAATAACTCGCTTTCGATCAGCTCGGTCGGAATCGCCGCGCAATTGACCTTGACGAACGCGCCCGAGGCGAACGGGCTGTTGCGGTGGATATGCTCGGCAAGCAACTCCTTGCCCGTGCCGGATTCTCCGATCAGCAGCACGCGCGCATCCGACCGCGCCGCCATCGAGGCCTGCTCGACCGCGCGCAGGAATGCCGGGCTCGATCCGATCATCTTCGGGCTCGATCCAACCAGCTCGCGCAGTCGCTCGTTTTCGCGGCGCAGGCTGGCGTGCTCCAGGGCGTTCTTCAGCGCCACCAGCACCTTTTCGCGGCTCAGCGGTTTTTCGAGAAAATCGAAGGCACCGGCGCGAGTGGCCTCAACTGCGTCCGCGATGGTGCCGTGGCCGGAGATCATGATGGCCGGCGCGGGATTGCCGTTCTGCTGGACCGAGCGCAGCAGATCGATGCCGTTGCCATCGGGCAGACGCATGTCAAACAGGAAGGCGTCGGCGCGCGGCGCCTCCATGTTCCCACGGAATTCCGCCACCGAGCGGCAAATCGAGACACCATAGCCCTCGCGCTCCAGAATCATGCGCAGCGAGCGGCCGATGTTGTCTTCGTCGTCAACGATCAGAACTTTCTTCGAGGCCATGAGACCCATTGGGAAGCACCAAACGAAATGCCGCGCCGCCGAGTTCGCCGGCGACGGGCACGATGTCGCCGCCGGACAGCAGCGCGCTCTTGCGGGCGATGGAAAGTCCGAGGCCCATACCGTTCTTCTTGAACGAAATGGTGGGCTGGAAAAGCGTGCGACGCGCCTGCTCACTCAAACCCGGCCCGGAGTCGTGAACTTCCACGGCCACATGGCCGTTCAAAGCCTGAGTGACCGCCAGCACGTTGCCGCCCGCGCCCGCCGCCTGCGCCGCGTTCTCCAGCAGATTCACGAGGATTCCTTTGACCAGATCCTCGTCTGCCACCGTGCGCAGCGCCGCCGGCTCGAGGCGCAGCGAATAGTGGACCTCCGGATGCCCGGTCTTCAGAAACGCGACACGATCCTCCACGAGCGCATTCAGGTTCAATTCGGCTGGGCGCACGGGCGGCTCTGCTGAAAATTGCGAGAACGCGCGCACCCGCCGCTCCAGGCTCTCGATCTCTTCGACCACGATCTGCTTGGCCTGCTCCAGGAAGCCGCGGTCCACGCCGCTCTGCCGCGCCACCATTTCCTCCACGGTCAGGCGAATGGGCGTCAGCGAATTCTTCACCTCGTGCGCCATCTTGCGTGCCAGCGATTCCCAGCTCGCGAGCTGGGTGAGGTAGACCAGGCGGTCGCGGCTCTCCTCCAACCGCTCCGCGCTGTCGTTGAACGCCTCAATCGCACGCCCGATCTCGTCATCCCGCCGGCTTTTGAGCCGGACGGCGAAATTTCCGGCGGCCAGCTCCGAGAGCCCGGCCGTCAATTGCTGGATGGGCCGGCTGAGATGATGCGCCAGCAAAGCCAGAATCACCAGCGATCCCAGCCATACCAGCGACGCCAGCAGCACCCAGGCGCTGATGAATCCACGCGTCAGGTCACGCGATTGTTCTTTGTACACCAGGTCTCGCGCGCGCCGATACTGTGCCAACAATCGGTTCATGGGGATCGGCAGCGGGCGCGAATAGACCAGAAGCTCGCCGGGGCGGCGCACGCAATAATCCATGCGATCTCCCTCGGCGCCTTCGAGTACGCAACCCTCCCCGTCGCCGCTCGACCAGAAACTTTGCAGCGCCGGCGCCCAGCGGGCGAGGTCTTGCTCGGAATCCTTCTGGGGCATCAGGCTGCGTGCGGCAGCGGCCACTTTCAGGTCTTCGCACGCCTGGCGGTAGAACTCGTGCCCGGTCACCTGGAGCGAGCGGGACACATCATCCAACTCCTGGGTAGCGCGGTAGCGCAGGCTGCGGTCCAGGAAGGAGGTCGTCATCCATAGCGTGGCGCCCCAGGGCACAACCGTGGCGGCGAGAAAAATCAGGATCAGCTTGTTGCGAAGCCGATTCACCCGGTTCGTGAGCTCCGGTGCTCCCGTTTGAGGTCATCCAGGCGCACCGGCCCGCCCGTGGCCTCCCAGCGCATCTGCTGCGCCCGCGCCGGATTGCTGAAAACCTCAATCAGCCGCGACAGATTGATGCCGGATTGTCCGATCACCGCGGCTTGATCCCTGGCATCCTCGGCGCGCAGCTCCAACCTGATCCACAGCGGCTTGTCGTGGGGGACGCCATCGATGCCCAGCGGCAAATGGTCCAGGCACCAGCCTTCGGCCGCCTCCGCCGAAAGGTGCGACGCTGTCGCCTTCTCCAAAGCCGTACTCGTGACGGAGAATTTCTCTTCCCACACGTCGAAGCTCACCAGGAACCGGTTGACTGCCGGCCGGGCCAAGGGCGTTTTGTCCTCCCCGGAAGCGTTGAGCGAAAGTTGGGCGAGATATACCAGCGTCGCGCCATCCCGCAGCTTTTCCAAGGGCTTGCCGGAGAGAAAATGAAACTGCGGCGGAGGCGTGAGGCGCAAATCGTCACCGTCCAGATGCAGATTGTTATCGTCCAGGCGCACTCCTGACGTTGTGGCGGCTAGCCCCAGCCAGAGGGCCACTCCTAAGCCTCCCAGGAACCAGCAGGGTCTGGCGACTTTGCGCATCAATAGTTCATGCCGACTATAAAAACCGGTGACGCCCGTCCACCCCGGATGGGAAAAGCTGTCGCCACCAGCACAGAGTTCTTGCGCACCCCGACTCCCAACGAATGACGCACGACCATGTCCTGACCGGGGTCCCAGATCGCCCCGGCATCGTAAAAGGCTTCAAAAAAGCCATTGCGGTATTCGACCGAGTTATAGACTACGCGGCTGCCGCCCAGCGGATCCAGTTCCCACTTGTCCCAGCCCCGCAGCATCGAGCTGGTTCCGAGCTGAAAGCGTTCGAACAGGGGCGCGGAACCCAGGATGACTCCAGCGACCGCCTCGTCGGAGAGGGACTGGTGCCCTCGCGCCAGCGTATACCGGACTTGCCACCGGTGCCGTGTGTATGCGTAATCGCTATCGAGAGCTCGGGTGCCGACGCGAAGATTGTAGTCCGCCTGCAAGGCCTGCTGATCGAACGCGCCTCCCTCAAATTCCTGGAAATACTGGACGTCGGTAACGGTTGCGTTGGCGGTCTGAGTGCGCAGTCCAGGCGCCTCGGTGTCGAAGCGCTCGAAATCGCCGCCGAAAGAGACGGTCAGAGGCTTGGCCACCTGGATCGAGAGTACGGGCTCGAAATTCTGGCGCGTGCGATATAGACTAGCCGCGTCGCTATCCTGAGCGAGCGCACTGAGCGTGGCTCGATTCCACTGCTCGTGATAGGTGCCAAAATCGAAGTGGAACCGTACGCGATCGCTGCCGAGCCGGCGGTCTTCATACCGAAGTCGAAGCCCCGTGTAGCGCTCGACTAGGTCATCCCCGTCGCTGATCAGGCCGGCCGTGAACCGGTTATCGCCAGCAATAAAGGTACCCTCCACGGCGCCGTTTAAGCCCTCGCTGGATTCGTAGAGGAATCGCGGAACCGAAAGATCAAATCGCTTTCCGGCAACATCCATGACCACCCTGACGTGATCGGGTGAACTGCCGCGCACAAGCCGTGGTACCACGGTGTTCACATTCAGCTCGTCACGAATGCGCCGCGCCACGTCATTGAGAGCGGCCGGGTTGAACTTCTGGCCGATCAGGCGTTCCAGGTCTTGCCGCAGGCCGCGGCTGATGCCAGTCTCAAATTCGCGTGCAAGTTCCACGCTTTCAATGGTGTACTGGGCGTTTATGTTATATTCTGTTGGTTCAACAACTGGCTGCAGATTCCCACCCCTAAGGCTAGCGCCGGAGATCAGCAGACTGAGCAACGCGCGTTTCATGGCGAGAGGAATTGCAACGGCATGGCCACGCGCTGAAGGCATTTCCTTACACAGGCTTACCGCATTATAACCTGTGCCCGCGGTTCACAGGTGTGACGATCGCAGGGGCTTAGAGGGCCTTAGCGAGCTCGGTGGCAAAGGCGCTGCGGGCCTGTTCTTTCTCTTTGGCTCGCTTCGCGCGACGGCGTGGTTGTTGGTGGTCCCGGCTTGGTGCTGCTGCAACCACACCGGCAGTCTTGCCTTTGGCGGGCTGCGCCGGGTTGGCGCGCAACAGCTTGCCTTCGAGGGGCGCCCGGTCGAAACGGCGGATGATGGCCTGCATCTCCTCCGTAGTGGGGGCCTCCACGAATGCGAAGCCTTTGGACTCTTGCGTTTCGTGGTTGCGGATCACCTTGATGGAATCCGCTACCAGATCTTCAGCCGCCAGCCATCCTTTGATGTCGTCAGCAGTGACCCACGTAGGTAGGTTGCCGAGAAATACAGTAAAACTCATTCAGTGATTGTTTTGCTCCGTTGGTTGGATTTTGGCTTTCAAAGGGGAAGGGTTCCGCTCTACTGCCAGAGTTGATGATATCAGGGCATAACGCAAGTTGCAATCACACCCCACTGTTTTTTGGCATATCACGCGGTGTTTCTCACCAGGCCGATGTCCGCGAGGCCATTGAGAACGAACTGAACCGCGATGGCGGTGAGGAGCAGCCCCATCATGCGTGTCAGAATGCGAATGCCGGTTTCGCCCAGATAGCCGCGCACACGGTCCGCACCCGACAGTATCCAATACGAGGCGAAACCCGTGATGGCGATGGCGGCCAGGATGGGGCCCGCGTACCACACAGCCGGGGCACCGCTCATCAGCACCATGACGCTTGAAATGGAGCCAGGACCAGCGAGCATGGGCACTCCCAGGGGAATGATCCCCACGTCTTCTTTTTCCGCAGCCTCCTCGGTTTCAGTCGGGGTTTCCTTGGTTGGGGACCGGCGCGCCCGCAACATGTCGAGCCCGATCAGTAGCAGGATCAATCCTCCCGCAATCTTGAAGGCGGGCAGTGTAATCCCGAACAGCTTGAAAATCATGGTGCCTGCGGCGGCGAAACAAGACAGTACTATCACGCAGGTCCAGGCAGCGCGGCGCGCCATGCGGCATCTGTCGGCCGTGCCGGAGCCCGCTGTCATGATCAGGAAAGGGGGAATGGCGGCGACAGGGTCTACCAGAACAAAAATGGAGGTTAGCGCAACCAGGAAAAACCGGAGCAGCGCGATGATCGAGCCGGCAGTGGGCATATATGCGCTGTCCGCGCGCTCACTGTCCGGTTTTCCATTGGCGGCCGTCGCGGGTTAGCAGGTCGTTGGCCTCCTTGGGCCCCCAGGAACCCGCGGCGTAGTTGGGGAAGTTGCGGGGCGGCAGAGCCTTCCAGACATCCAGCACCGGTTGCACCACGTTCCAGCCCGCTTCGATCATGTCCGCGCGTTGGAATAGCGTCGCATCGCCGATCATGCAGTCGTAGAGCAGCCGCTCGTAGCCGGTACTGGGTTCACTGCCGAAGTAGTCGCGGTAGTGAAAGTCCATCTTCACCGATCCAATGTCTACCACCGGCCCCGGGATCTTGGCACCAAACTTGAGCGAGATGCCCTCATCCGGCTGGATGTGCAGCACCAGCAGGTTGTGGCCCAGGTTCTCGACCGGCGTGTCACGAAACAGCACGAACGGAGCGCGGCGGAACTGGATCACCACCTCGGTAACACGCTGGGCCAGGCGCTTTCCGGTGCGGATATAGAACGGCACATCCGCCCAACGCCAGTTGTCGATCAACAGCTTGAGGGCAACGAAAGTCTCCGTCTGGGAATCCGGCGCCACCTTCGGCTCCGAGCGGTAGGCGGGAACGCTATTGCCTTCCACGGCGCCTTCTCCGTACTGGCCGCGCACGGTACGCGTCAAAACATCCTCGGGAGCGTATGGTTGGACGGCATGGAGGATCTTGGCCTGCTCGTCGCGCACGGCATCGGCCTGGAATGAGACTGGCGGCTCCATGCTGGTGAGGGTGACCAGTTGCAAAATGTGGTTGGGCACCATGTCGCGCAGCGCACCGGCTTGATCGTAATACGTGCCGCGCTGCTCCACCCCCAGGGTTTCGCCCACCGTGATCTGAATGTGGTCGATGTACCGGCGGTTCCAGATGGGCTCGAAGATGCCGTTGGAGAAGCGGAAGACTAAGATGTTCTGCACGGTCTCTTTGCCCAGGTAATGGTCGATGCGGTAAATCTGATCTTCCGCCAGAACCTGCTTGATTTCGCGGTTGAGCGCAGCCGCCGAATCCAGATCATGGCCGAACGGCTTCTCAAAGACGATGCGCCGCCAGTGGCCGTCGTTCTCCTCGGCCAGGCCGGCTGCGCCCAACTGGCGCACGATTTCCCCAAACAACGTGGGCGTGGTGGCCAGGTAGTAGAAATAGTTCCCTTGAGTGCCGTGCTTTTCATCGACTTGCGCTAGCAGAGGCTTGAGTTGTTGGAAGTACTGTGGGCTCTCAAAATCGCCCGCCGTGTAGTACAGCCGTTCGATCAGCCAGTCACAGAACTTGCAGTGGTCGGGAGCGCCGGCGAACTGCTTGAGATCCTCGCGGACCTGCTGGCGGAACTCGTCCTCGGAAAACGTCTGGTTGGCGCACCCGACCAGAGCGAACCCCTTGGGCAGCAGGTCCTTCTTGGCCAGGTTATAGAGCGCCGGCAGGAGCTTGCGCTTGGTCAGGTCGCCGGACGCGCCGAAGATCACCAAGCAACAGCGGTCTCCTGGCCGCGCCGGCGCGGCGGGGAGAGTTTCGAGCGGTTGAGGCTCCGTAAGTGTATCAGCCATTGGAGGTTAACCCGCGGCCCCCCGCTCTACATGCCCGCCAAACTGGTAGCGCATAGCAGACAATAGCTTGTCCGCGAAGGTGTCCTCGCCGCGAGAGGAGAAGCGCTCATAGAGCGCCGTGCTCAGCACCGGGACGGGAACCGATTCGTCGATCGCCGCCATGATGGTCCAGCGCCCCTCGCCGGAATCTGAAACCTTCCCTGAGAATTTGGCCAGATCCGGCTGTTCCAGCAACGCAATGGCACTCAAATCGAGGAGCCAGGAGGCGACCACACTGCCGCGCCGCCAGACTTCGGTGATGTCCGCCAGGTTGAAATCGTACTGATAGCGTTCGGGATTGCGCAACGGGGTGGTTTCGGCGTCCGCCTCACCGATATGCTTTCCGGCGTCGGCGTGCTTCAAAACGTTCAGGCCCTCGGCAAACGCGGCCATCAGCCCGTATTCGATGCCATTGTGCACCATCTTCACGAAGTGGCCAGCACCCGAGGGACCGCAATGCAGATAGCCTTCCTCCGCAGTACCGCCTGCCTTCTCCCGGCCCGGCGTGCGCGAAACGCTCCCTCGGCCGGGCGCGAGGGTCTGGAAGATCGGGTAGAGATGCTCGACGATCTGCTTCTCGCCACCAATCATGAGGCAATAGCCGCGCTCCAGCCCCCAGATCCCTCCGCTCGTGCCCACGTCCACATAATGCAAGCCCTTTCCGGTGAGCTCAGTAGCGCGCCGGATATCATCGATGTAGCACGAATTGCCACCGTCGATGACGATGTCGTCCCGCTCGAGACCCGGCGCAAGATCATGGAGGGTATCGTCGACAACCCCGGCGGGCACCATCAACCATACAGCGCGAGGCGGTTTCAGCCTCTTGACAAAATCGTCCAGCGAACCCGCGCCGGTAGCGCCTTCGCCCGCTAACTGCTTCACGCTGGCCTGGTTTCGATCAAAGACCACACAGTCGTGGCCGCCCTTCAGCAGACGGCGCACCATGTTGGCGCCCATCCGCCCTAATCCGATCATTCCGAGCTGCATTGGATCTCCTGAATGATAAGAATCGCAGAAAACTCGTGATCTAGGATGCCGCGCGAGGTGGTTGGGATTCGCCTGGAGTATCGAAACGGACAGTTTAGTTAGGGGGGAACCCTGAAAAAGCTCTTCAGGCCGGAGACGGGAGCGGGGAATGGGGCACGAGCACGCCGATCGGCTGCGGTATCCCGACGGTTTTGGCGAAGCTGCGGAGTTTCTCAATCAACGGCATGGTTAACTCCTCGCCCTTGGCGAGCAGCAGCACGCCATTGCTGGTGCAGATATCCTGGTGGGCAATCATGGTGTTAGTGAGCTCGCTCACCCGAAGCAACAGGACTTTGCGGGGGACACTGTGGAATTCAGCGCTTTCCAGCGCATCCAGCAGACGGGGGTGGAACAAGCCGTTCTGGTGCATCTGGGCGAGGGCCTCGCGGCGGGGTTTTCCCGCAGTAGCCAGCCGGTCGAACTCGAGGGCGGTTCTCAGGATCGCGGTACCGACCGCGATGAGATCGTCATCATTGAACAAGCGATCGGTGCGCTCCTCGATGGGTGGCGCGCTGCTTTGGTTGCGGATCATGCGCGCTACGGTCTCGAGCCGTGGGATGTTCTCGAGCAGACGCTCGGCAACGGCGGGATGAGCCGAGAAAACGGCCTGCTCGTCGGGGGACAGCTTTTCGTGGGCGGCTACTTTATCCAGCACTTCCGGGGGCACGGTAATGCAGCCCAGCTGGCACAGCATGGCAGCCAGCTCGATTTCCCAGACATGCCGCAATTGGAGTCGCGCGGCCATATGCGCCGCGTATTTGCGGATCAGGCACGCATGGCTGAAGGCGCCCGGGTTCACCAGGCTCAATACCTCGGTCAGGACCTTGATGCTGCCGCTCAGGGTTTTTTCCAGCAACTCCCGCTCGGAGGTGATCAGGCGGTGCTGCTCCAACGCGGAATCCAGTGCTGCCGTCAACACCCCGTCGGGACAGGGCTTGGTCAGGAAACGAAATATGCTGCCTTCATTTACCGCGGCGATGGCAGTGTTCAGGTCGGCCTGCCCGGTCAGCATCACGCGCACCGTGTCGGCGTTGATATGTTTGACTTCCGCCAGGAACTGAATGCCGTTCATGCCTGGCATGCGGAAGTCGGCAACCACCACGGCGAAGGGCCCAAGCCGGGCCAGCGCCTGCAGACCCTGCTCCGGGCCGGTTGCCGTTTGCAACTCAAACCGGCCGCTGAGCTGGCGTTCGAGCCCCTGGAGGATCTTGGGCTCGTCATCGACAAAGAGAATGCGCCTGGTCACGGGGCGACCTCCGGGAGTGAGGTGGTGCACGGCCTCATCTATTCATCGGTTGGCCGGGCTGACGCCTTTAGGATTGGGGTTGGGTTCCGCCGATCTTGCTGATCATCAGCCATCTGCGATGAGCGCCATCCGGAGCCCGGCTCGAGTTTTTTCGCTGCGGCGTTCGCTATAATGATGACGTACCTGCCATCATGGCGCTGTTTAAGACGCGCAGCGCCGCCGTATACGGCATCGATGCTCATCTGATCGATGTCGAAGTCGACATGTATAAGTCAGGCTCGGCGCGCGACTTCATCACCGTCGGCATGCCCGACACCGCGGTGCGCGAAAGCCGGGAACGCATCAAGTCCGCCCTGATCAACTCCGGTTTCGGCTATCCCAACAAAGCCGTCACCATCAATCTGGCTCCGGCGGATGTGCGTAAAGAAGGCGCTGGATTCGACCTTCCCATGGCGCTGGGGATCCTGGGCGCGATGGGAACCGTATCGGGACTCGACCGGCATCTGCTCGTGGGCGAACTTTCGCTCGATGGCGCGGTGCGGCCTGTGCATGGGGCGCTATCCATCGCGGTCTGCGCGCGCAAACAGGGACTCGAGAACCTGGTGTTGCCGGCGGAGAACGCCGCCGAAGCTGCCGTGGTGGATGGTGTCCGCGTCTTCGGCGTGCGCCACCTGGCGGAAGTCGTGGCGCTTATCACACGGCCGCAGGAGTTCTCGCCTGTGACGCCCCAGGACGCCGCGCAGTTCACGCCGGATTCTACGGCGCCCGATTTTGGCGACGTCCGCGGGCAAACTACGGCCAAACGCGCCTTGCAAGTTGCCGCCGCCGGTGGCCACAACGTGCTCATGATTGGACCGCCCGGTTCCGGGAAGACGATGCTCGCCAAACGGCTGGCCGGCGTGCTGCCGCCATTGTCCTTTAATGAGGCAATTGAGACCACGAAAGTTCACAGCATCGCCGGAATTCTGCCTTCGGGCGCCGGGCTGCTGCGCGAGCGGCCGTTTCGCGCGCCTCACCACAGCATTTCGGATGCAGGACTGATCGGCGGCGGACCCGGGATGCCGCGGCCGGGCGAGGTCAGTTTGGCCCACCATGGCGTTTTGTTTCTCGACGAGTTCCCGGAATTCCCGCGCAACGTGCTGGAACTGCTGCGCCAGCCTCTCGAGGACGCCTCGGTCACCATCGCACGTTCGACCATGACGCTCAGCTTCCCGTCGAGTTTCATGCTGGTCGCCGCCATGAATCCATGTCCGTGCGGCTTCTTCGGCGATGCTACGCGCGAGTGCCGGTGCACGCCGGGTATCATCCAGCGCTATCTCGGCAAGATCTCCGGGCCGCTGCTCGACCGCATCGACATTCACATCGAGGTCCCCGCGGTGCCGTACAAGGAGCTGCGCTCAAACGGCGCGAGCGAATCTTCGGCTGAGATCCGCGAGCGCGTCGAGCAGGCGCGCGCCGTGCAGCAGAAGCGCGGCTTCGTCAATTCCCAGATGCCCGTCCGCATGATCCGCAAACAGTGCGCTCTCGATGAAGCCGGCGAGCGGACGCTCGAAATGGCCGTCCGGCGCATGGGTCTTTCGGCTCGAGCGCACGACCGCATTCTGAAAGTCGCGCGAACCATTGCCGATCTGGATCACTCCGAAACCCTCTCCGCCAAGCACCTGGCCGAGGCCGTTCAGTACCGCAGCTTAGATCGAAACTACTGGAGCTGACGGAGGCGGCGAGCCGAAGCCGACCGCCCCGTGAGTCTAGAACGCCAGGTGCAGCGAAAGCTGAAGGAACCGCGAACTGCCGATGGTGTGCTGGATGATGCCCAAGCTTCCTTCGGGCGGAATCGATGGCGGGGGTGCAAAACCTGGGAAGAAAAAAACGTCATTGTTGGGGGTGTCAAAATCCGGTTGATTGAAAATGTTGAACACATCGAAGTTGAACCGCAGCCGGTAACGCTCGCCGATCTGGAAGGTCTTCCCCAACGTCATGTCAAAACGGGTTTGGAACGGGCCGCGGAACGTGTTACGTCCCGTGTATCCGAATGTCGACTCGTAAATATCGCAGCCGGTCGCGTCGCATGGGGGCACACCGTCTTGTCCCGGTGCGAGGAACTGCGGCAGGAAATCGTTCACATTGAGCACAGGCTTGCCCGCGTTCACACCGGTTGTACCCTGGAGCTGCGCCTGGCTCACCGTTACGCCCGGCTTGAGAGGCACAATCGGGTTGGAGATTTCAATGTCCGTTCCGAAATAGATGCTTCCCACAGAGCCGGAATAGTCGTACACGCTGTATGGCTGGCCGCTCTGGGCCACAGTTTGGCCGCCAATGATCCAGCCGTTGACCACTCTCCCCAGCGCTTGGTTTGAAGTCAGCTTGGGGATCGAGTAGCTGTAGTTCACCAGGAAGACGTGGGTTTGATCGAAATCCGCCGACGCATAGTTCGATCGCGGATAGATCGGGTTGTTCCCGGTGAAGAACAGGCCCAGGCCGCTCTGCTCATCCAGGGCATGCGACCAGGTGTAGGTCCCCGTGAGTTGCAGTCCGAACGACAAGCGTTTCCGCACCTGCAACTGCAGCGCATTGTAGTTGGAAATGCCTTCCGCCTCGAACAACGCCGAATTCATGTCGTAGCCGATATAGGGTACACGTATGGGGGCATTCCCGGAGAACTCACTTGTGGAGACTGGTTCCAGGTCCAGATTAGTGGTGTTTGTACCACCGTACGAATAGATTTGGCCATTAACCGGATGCTGCGGAGTGGCGATCTGCGGCTCGTTAAACGGGATGGGCAGGACTTCGTGCTGGCCATGGTTACCGACATACGCCGCGCTGAAAAGCCAATTGTTCCCGGCTTGATACTGAAGGTCGAAGGTCCAGTTTTCCGTGTAGGGAAGCTTATTGTTGATATCGTACCCGCCAAACAGGAAGGGACCGTATAAATTGCCGCCCGGATACTCGCCGGATTCGGTCTGAGAAATATTGGGAAGTTGCGCCAGGAATGCTGCGGCGCTCCCTGGTGGCGGGGGCGGCGGTGTCGTGCCGAACGGCGCTTGGAAGGTGGCGCCCTTCTGCGCGCTGATCAGACTAACAAATGGCGGAGCCAGTGTGACGCCGAAAGGCCCGTTGAAGCCTCCGCCGGCCGGCGGCGACAAATAGCTGAAGAACTCCCCGCGGTCATAGTAGATGCCGTAGCCGGTGCGTACCGTCAATTTCGAAAGTGGCGTCCAGGCGATTCCCACGCGAGGTGCAAGGCCCCACTGGCGCTGGGCCATCAGCGTGTCGCTGGCTCCTGGTGTACCGAACTGTTTGTTGTTCCCGGCGATTTCGAGTCCCGAACCGGTGATGGTGTCGGTGGCCGCATCGTACGAGTACATGCTGGAATTGAAACCTGTCAGCCGGCCGTATTTTTCCGAGAGCGGGCCGTCGAAATCCCAGCGCAGCCCCAGAGTCACCGTGAGGTTGCTCCGTACTTTGAAATTGTCGTTGGCAAACAAACCCGCCGTATCCGAACGGTAGTAGCGGCTCGCCGACCCGCTGAAGGCGGTGGAATGGGTGCCGCCGGTTCGCACTGCGCCTTCCACGAAGCTGACAAATGTCTTGAAGTCGATCACATCGGTGCTCGTGTTGTGATTGATCATGTTCAACTGCGTGTAATCCAGGAGTCCGCCGAACGAAAGCGTGTGGCGCCCTTTCACCCAGTTCAGGGTCGAACTGACTTCCCATTGATTCTGGAACATGCCCGCATTGCCAAAACTGGCGGAAGGTCCGAACTCGAGTCCCTCCGCAATTGTTGGATCCGAAGTGCCGATTTCGATCTGCGGGAAGCTCGTCGCACCCAACAGGTTCATGCCGAATTGGCCTGGCGAAAACTCCTGCGAAGTGTTGGCATAAGCCTTCATTCGCGTGAATCCGGCACGCTGTTCCCACGTAACGCTGGGCGAGAGTACGGTCGTGTTGTTGATGGAGAAAACGTCGCCGCCGCCCTCGAGTTGCTGCGGAAAGCCGGCCAGCGCCCCGACTGCGCCGAACGGATTGCTCGTGGGGTTGTTCTGCAAGTACAATTTCGCGCCCAGCCGGTCGCGGTCACTGATCGCGTAATCCACGTCGGCGATGCCTTGGTCGACGCTCGAGAGCGCGTCTGGCCCCCGCACGATGGCGTCATACCCCAAAGCCGTCGCCGTGGACGGATTCGTGATTTGTGCGCTGGGGATGAAATATTGTCCGCTTGGCAGCTTGGCTTGCAGCATCGACAGCGCGACCGGACTGATCTGGCTGGGCGTAATCGTTGTGCCGAAGCTGTTCTGGATGGCGCTGACGATGCCCTCCGGGCTTCTGTCGTTGGTCAGACCCAGCGGGACCGTCGCATCCTCGGTTGCATTGGCCGAATCGGCGATACGCACACCCTGGTACGAAAGAAAATAGAAGAGCTTGTCCTTCTTGATCGGGCCGCCTAGCGTGGCCCCGAACTGGTTCCGGTTCAGGAACGGCGCCGGGGTGCCGGCCGCATTATAAAAAAACGGCGCGGCGTTCATATCGCTGTTCTGGAACTTTTCGTAAACCTCCCCGTGGAGGTCGTTGGTGCCGGACTTTGTAATGACGCTGATGTGCGCTCCGCTGTTCGCTCCTTGCGACGCGTCGTACATGGCGGCGTTGACTGCGATCTCCTGAATCGCCTCCGCCGGAGGCGTGGGGAGTGCCTGGCCGATGGCACCGTAGACCGAAGTGCTGGTCTGGATCTGGCCACCGGATCCAAAGTTCTCTCCCGTGTTCAGCACGAACCGGTTCTCTCCCACCTGGCTGGTGGAGTTGCCGTTGAACAGGTTGTTTGTCCCAATCCCATTCAGAGAAAAGCTGTTGCTAGTGTCGCGTTGCCCGTTTGCGAAAATAGCCTGATTACCCAATCCGGCATTGGCGCCGGCTCCCGCCAGAAAATCCGCGTGAACTCCGGGGCTCAGGATCGCCAACTGTGTGAAACTGCCGGTGCCCAGTGGCGTTTCCTGGATGGTCAATTGATCCACCACGTACCCATTAGTCGTGTCTACCTGGTTCATGAGCGGCGTGGCGGTAACTTCAACCGTAGTGGCGGTCGCGCCGACCTGCAAGTTGCTGTCGACCGTGCTGGTGCGGTCGGCGTTCACCAGAATCTCCGTGTGAGTCTCCGTTTCGAAACCCTCTTTCGTGAACGTCACCTTGTACATGCCCGCCGGAAGATTTGGAACGACATAGGAGCCATCCGCATGGGAGCTCGCCGATACCTCCAGATTGGTGGCGATGTTGGTCGCCCTCACTTTGGCGTCCGGTATGGCCGCACCCGATGGGTCCTTGACCGTTCCCGTTATGGCCCCCAGGACCGCTTGTGCCTTGAGCGGTGCTTCCAGAGCAAATCCCGCCGACAGAATCGATAAAATGGCCACATAACGCTTCACCGAACTCACTTTTCCCTCCCCTGATCTCGCCTGTTAATTAGCCACTACGTGCGGACGACACTCCCCGACCTGACTAGAAACGGGTTTACTGTTGTTGTAGCTTTTCGGAGCACGCCAGACCTGAGCGCGCACCTCCAGCCCGGAGACAAACCCAAAGACGACCCTCGGAAGGCTGATGTTAGGGGATTAACGTTATCACTGAATGAAGATTCTGTCAAGGTTCGGTTAATTTACCTCTCCAAGGTTCACAATATGACGCACGTATGTCGCGGTTTCCGACACGTCTGCATGGCGTCGCTTCGCCGAAAAACTATGTCCCGCTTCCGCCTTGCTGAAACGCCTCCAACTGCCAGATGTCTTCTGACCCCGGCCGCTTTTGCCGCAGGATGTAGAGATTCTCGTCACTCGCCTTAACCTTGAAAAACGCATCCTCCGGACCATACCAGCGATCCACCACTTCCTCCACCTGGTACAACTGGTCGTCCAGCCAAAAACGCACTGGCCGTTCGTCTGCTTTGTGGCCTGAATAGCACTCCACCCGGACCTTCATTCTCATCCCATCTTAACCGCCCAACCGCTCAGCGTTACTCTTGTATACTGTCCAGGACCGCGTCCCGTGTTACAACATCGCTTCACGAGAAGAACCTTCCTGGCTGCGCTGGGCGCCGCCGGCCTCCCTGCCGCCGCTCGCTCCGCAATCGACCGGACCGAGCCGATGAAGATCACGCGCATCGATGCCATCACCTTCCGCAAGGACCTGCACATTGGCGGCGGCTCCGGAAGCTCCGACGACGGCGCGGAGTTCTGGTGGGTCCGGCTGCACACCGACAAGGGCTTGATCGGGACCGGCGAAACCTATCCGTTCTCACAAGCGGAAGTCGGCGCCCTCAAAGACCACGCTGTCCTCATTCTAGGCAAGGACCCGCGCGACCTCGACGGGATCTGGCGCGAACTTCACTTTGAAGGCGCCATGCGCACCACGGGCGGCGCCGATATGCGCACGCTCAGCGCCATCAACATGGCGCAGCTCGATATTCTCGGCCAGGCCACGGGCCTTCCCCTCTACCGGCTGTTGGGCGGCAAAACCCGCCCGCGCGTGCGCGTCTACAACACGACCACCGAATACTGGGCCATCAACAATATGCAGATGGGCCGCGACACCATGAAGATCGTCCGCTTCCTCCTCGATCTCGGCATCAACGGCATGAAGATCTAGCCGTTCGATGCGACCGATCACTATCTGTCCAACCAGGCTCTCGAGGAAGGTCTGCGGTGGATTCGCGAAATTCGTGATGGCGTTGGCAACGCCATGGACATCTGCGTCGATTGCTGGGGCCGCTTCGACTTTCCCAGCGCCGCCCGCATTGCCAAAGCCCTCGAGCCGTACAACATCATGTATCTGGAAGACGCCATGATGAGCGGCAACGCCAAAACCTACGCCAAGCTCGCCGCTGGAACCAGCGTGCCCATCTGCATCAGTGAGACCTTGGCCACCCGCTATGAATACCGTGAGTTCTTCGAGCAGAAAGCGTGCAGCGTGATTATGTACGACGTTACCTGGTGCGGCGGCCCGTCGGAAGCCAAACGGATATCCGACATGGCGGAAGCCTATATGATCCCCACCTCACCTCACACCTGCGGCGGCCCGCTCCTCTATTTCTGCTCCGCCCACCTCGCCACCGCGCTCCCCGATTTCCTCATTATGGAGAGCAACTATTGGAAATGGGCTCATCAGTATCCCTATTTTGTCAACAACGTGCCTGCGCCGAAAAACGGCCACGTCACCCCGCCCGAGCTGCCCGGCATCGGCGCGGAAATCAAACCAGAACTTTTCCATAACGGCGACGCGGTGGTCGAGACCATCGCGAAGCTTTGATTACTTGTCGCCCTCCATCAGTTCGTCCACCAGCTTCCCGGCCCCGTACAGCTTTTTCATGGCTTCGGTCATCACGGCGGTGTGCACGGCAACGGCGCGATTTTTGGATTCGTCGTATACAAAATCTCCCACCAGCGACTCGATGTTCCCGTCGAAAATCAAGCCCACCAGTTCGGCGTTGCGGTTGATCACCGGCGAGCCCGAGTTGCCCCCGGTGATGTCGTCAGTGGTGACGAAGTCCATGGGCGTAGCCAGATCCAGTTTGTTGCGCTCTTCCAGGAAGCGGGACGGAAGATTGAATGGTGGGGCAAAATCAAAACTCGCCGCGCGATCGTACAGGCCATAGAGCGTGGTCTTGTAAGGCGCTTCGGTGCCGTTCATCGGGTAGCCCTTTACTTGGCCGTAGGAGAGCCGCAGCGTGAAGGTCGCGTCGGGATAGGTGGTTTTTCCGTAAGCCGCGAACCGTGCTTTGCCCAGCTGCTCGCCGGCCCGCTGGCCCACGCTGCGAACGTTGTCTTCCATCCATTTCGTGAATTCGCGCCGCATGGGATCCAGTTTCCGCGCCAGCACAATCATCGCGTCGCTCGATGCCGCTACTGCCGCCTCTCCGCCCTCCATCAGTTTTTTGCGCACTTCCGGGTCCTCCAGCCTGGTTCCGTTCACCAGTTCCGTCGCGGCTTCGTTGGGCGTTTTTCCGTCCAGCACCATCTTCACCATCCGATCGTCGCTGCCCATCTCAGCCCGGTCCAGCTCGATTGCGCCCGTGATCCGAGCGATTTCCAGGGCTTTGTAAATCGGAGCCGGCGATGCCAGCCGGAACTTGAGCGAAGCCAGTTGTGCTTCGTGGTAGCCCGGGAGCCGCTCCCCGTCCGGCTTCTTGATTTCCGCCACGTATTCGACAATGGTCCGGGCGAAGTCGGCGAGATCGGAATCAAGTCCGTGGAAATAGAACTCCTTAGCCCGCGAGGCCATCTTCTTCTCCGCCTCCGCTAACGCGTCCCACGCGCCTCCGTAAGCCGCCTTCCATTCCGGGTTCCCATCAACCTTCGCGCGAAACTCGTCTTCCTCTTTTTGTTTTTTCGACATCACGCTGTTGTCCCGCAGCCCTTCAGACTCGCCCTCTAACGCCTTCCGCGAGTTTTCCATCTCCAGCCGGTGCTCGATTCCCTCCCGTGTCTGCTCCGCTCCCAAAGCCGAATACTCGTTGAGCACGGCAATTCGATTCCTCAGAAGACTCAGGACGTTGGGTAATAACACATCGCGCTCGGTGACCAGCTGCGCCACCGTATCTAGACGCTGCGTGGATCCCGGATTGCCCGAAACGAAAACCAGCTCGCCCTCGCCGGCCCCCTTCGGATTCCACTTCAGATAGTCCTTGCTCTCAATCGGCTTTCCGTTCTCATAAATCCGGAATAACGCCATGTCCAGGTCATATCGCGGATAGGTAAAGTTGTCCGGGTCGCCTCCGAAGTATGCAATCTGCTCCTCGGGCGCGAACACGATGCGCACATCCGTGTATTTTTTGTAGCGATACAGCCAATATTCGCCGCCCTTATAGAGCGTGACCACCTCCGAGCGGAGTCCTGTCTTTTTTTCGCTTTCCCGTTCTATCTCCGCGATCACCGCCTTGCGCGCCGCAAACTCCCGCTCCGGTGTCTTGGCGCCTTTTACTGCGTCCGCCACTCGCGCGGTCACGTCTTCGAGCGACATCAGAACGTTCACCTCGAGGTCCGGCGACTTCAACTCCTGGTCCTCGCTCGGCGCGTAAAAGCCGTTCTTCACGTAGTCGTGAGCTTCCGTCGAGTCCTTCTGCAGCTCCTCGAGCGCAATGTGATGGTTGGTCAACACCAGGCCGTGAGCGCTCACAAACGAGCCCGATCCCCCATTGTTGAAACGCACGCTCGCCAACCGCACGTGGTCCAGCCACTCCTTGGTCGGCGTAAAACCGTATTTGGCCTCGAGCTGCTTCACCGGCGGATTGTCGAAGGTCCACATCCCTTCATCGGCAAATAACGGCGCCGCGCAGAAACACAGCGAGAGCGCCAGGAAACGTTTAGTATGCATGGAATCGCGACTCCAACCTCATGATAGACGCATTCCACCACGATTCGGTGCGTCTCAGGCCTTCACACTTGCTTCAAGAGCCACTGGACCGCGTTGTGCTGGATTTTTACGTACTCCGGATTCCAAAGCGCGCTGATCAGATGCCCCGGCGCCAGGTAGCAGACTCGTCCCTTCCCGAAATCGTATGCCCACCCGGCTTCTGATGTCGTCCCCAGATCTTTCCACGTCTTGCCGTCTTCGTTCACGCTGTGCATCAGGATGTGCTTCGCGTCTTTTTCGTACTTCACAAAGTGCTGCTCATCGGTCACCACGAAATCGCTGACTCCCCTCGTGATGGGGTGGTCCCGGTTCGTGATCTTCACCCGGAAAGGCCGCAGCGGCGGATGTTCCTCGGTCACCGCGCCCAACACCTCGCGAAAGTCAGCATTGTGCGGGCTGATGTACGGCGTGTTGTGGAAGAAAAGCGCGCCGCCGCCGTTCTCGACAAATGCTTTCACCGCCTTGCCCTGCTCCGCCGTGATCCAGTAAACCGGGTTACCCTCCCAATGCGGCAAAGGCGGTTCGCTCACGATCCCACGCAAGCCTCCGCCCGCCTGTCCCGGACCGTCATCGGAATACCCGTCGGGCCAGATCATGCCGTCCCGGAATACAATCAGCAGCTTGTAATCCTTCAGGTTTTTCGCGTCGAGCAGGCTCAGTTCATCCGTGAAATCAACCGCAACGCCCAGATCCCGCACGATCGTTTTTCCCAGCGCCGTGCGGATGTAATCGAGATTGTGGTACCGGTCACCCGCCAGCGCCAGAGCCGTCGCCTTGCTGCCATAAATCGATGCAGCCGCGGCACCCGCGCCGATGAGCGGCGCCGCCGCGCCCTTCAGAGCAGTTCGCCGCGAGATCATGCCTTGCCTTGTTTCCAGCATACGGTGCATCTATTCTCTCTCCATCTGAGCATTCCCTAAGAGCAGCGGCGCCCGCGTGATAAAATTCAGTTGTCCCCCATCTGATGGATTTTCTCGAAGGTCTGAATCCTCCACAGCGCGAGGCCGTTGCCCACACCGAGGGTCCGCTGCTGATCCTGGCCGGCGCCGGAAGCGGCAAGACACGCGTCATTACCCACCGCATCGCCTACCTCATCAGCCGCCATCACGTTCCGCCTTCGGCGATTCTCGCCGTCACGTTCACCAACAAGGCCGCCGACGAGATGCGAACGCGCGTAGCCGCTCTTCTCGAAGGCGAGAACCTGTCTTCCACGCCCAACATCTCCACATTTCACTCGTTCTGCGTGCGCCTGCTTCGCCGCGATGGCGACGCCTTGGAGCCCAGCCGCCCCGGTTTCACGCGCCGCTTCTCCATCTACGACGAGGAAGACCAGCTCACGCTCGTCAAAGCCGCCTTCCGCCGTCTCGGCCTCGACGAAAAGTTCATGCAGTACCGCGCCGTGCTCTCGCGCATCAGCCACGCCAAGAACCTGAAGAAAACGCCGCAGGACCTTTATCAGGAATCGACCGACCCCAATCTCACCAAGATCGCCGTCATCTTCGAAGAGTACGAGAAGGCCCTGCGCCAGGCGAACGCGCTCGATTTCGATGATCTCCTGCTTGAAACCGTCCGCCTCCTCCATCACGACCAGCCCACGCGCGAAAGCTATAACCGTCGCCTGAGCTACCTCATGATCGACGAGTATCAGGACACCAACCGCAGCCAGTACGAGCTGATGCGCCTGCTGACTCAGGCCCACCAAAACGTCTGCGTGGTCGGTGACGAAGACCAGTCCATCTACAGTTGGCGCGGCGCTGATATCCGCAACATTCTCGATTTCGAGCGCGATTATCCTAACGCCCGCACCATCCGCCTGGAGCAGAACTACCGCTCCACCAAAAACATTTTGGAAGCCGCCAGCGCACTCGTCGCCAATAACAAGGAGCGCAAAGGCAAGTGGCTGTGGACCGATTCCGGTCAGGGCGAACCGCTCGGCCTTTACAGCGGTTTCGACGCCGAAAACGAAGCGCTCTTCATCGCCGACACCATCGAGCGCCTTCTGGCTGAAAATCCGGCCGGGCGCGTGGCCGTTCTTTACCGCACCAATTTTCAGTCGCGGCAAATCGAAGAAGCCTTGCGCCGCTACGGCCGCAAATACGTCGTGGTCGGCGGTTTCAGTTTCTATCAGCGCGCCGAAGTCAAGGACATCATCGCCTACCTGAAGCTTGCCCTCTCTTTGCGCGATTCCATCAGCCTTCTGCGCATCATCAATGTGCCCGCTCGCGGCATCGGCAAAACCACGGTTGAGCAGATCGAGCGCTACGCCCTCGAAAGCGGTCTGGATCTCTGGACCGCCATCGGCCGCATGCTCGACGAACACCAGTTCGCGACGCGCGCCCACGCCGCGCTCGATGCCTTTCGCCGCCTGATTCTGGAGCTCGCCGAAACCCTGCCCGGTATGCCCCTGCACGATGGCCTGCGCTTCGTCGAGGAGCGCACCGGCTACCGCCGCATGCTCGAGCAGGAAAACACCACCGAATCCGAGGGCCGCCTCGAAAACCTCGATGAGCTCGCCAGCGCCGCCGCTGAAGCCGCCGAGCGCGGCGAAACTGTGGCTGATTTCCTGGATCATGCCGCCCTCGTCGCCGATGCCGACGCCGTCGACGAGCGCGCCCAGGTCAATCTGCTCACCCTCCACAACGCCAAGGGCCTCGAATTTCCATACGTCTTCCTCGCCGGCCTCGAAGAAGGCCTCTTTCCGCACAGCCGCTCTTTCAACTCCGAAGCCATGATGGAAGAAGAGCGCCGCCTCTGCTACGTCGGCATGACCCGCGCCGAAAAACGCCTCATCCTCACCTGGGCGCGCTACCGCCGCCGTTTCGGTGGCGGCGAGCAGGAGCGCTCCATCCCCTCGCGCTTCCTGAGCGAAGTCCCGTCGAGCCTCATCGTCAACCTTGGCGGCGACGATCACGCCGCCCCTCAACTCGACTTGACCTCCGAGCGCTACCAGGTCCGCGAAACCGTCAAAAAGAACGTCTTCACCGGCAAAACCTATAACTCGCTCGAGAA
>JASHOO010000073.1 GCA_030041035.1 Bryobacteraceae bacterium
GAAGGATGGCCGCGTGCGTGCGCCCATATGACGCGCCGTGCCGCTATGGGGGCGAAGAGTTCGTCATCGTGATGCCGGGCTGCACCCTGGACGATGCTATTGCGCGTGCCGAGGACATCCGGGCGCAAGTGGCGGCAACGCCCATCCACGTGCCCGAGGGCCTGGTGCACGTCACGTGCAGTGTCGGCGTCACCGCAACTTCCGGTCCGGCAGGCTTTGATTCAGCGGCCTTACTTCACGAAGCGGACGAGGCGCTCTATGTCGCCAAAAATAAGGGGCGCAACCGCGTAGAGGTTTTCGCCGCACAGCCGGCTCTGGTGCGCTAACGCTAACCAGGCTTCGCCCAAGCCTAAATGGCCTTTCCAACCGTTCCAGCCGCTCGAGAGGCAGTTCTAGTAGCCGATGCCGTCCGGCGTGAAGAGTGGTCCGCGTGGTTTGCCCTCGGCCTCCGCTTTCAACCGGAACATCAGCTCACCCCACAATGTTGTGCAGAACACAAAGTAATCGGATTGGGACTTCCAGCCGGCGTGCGTGAAACGCACCAGCGTTCCCGGTGCGCGCGATTCCAGCACAAAGATGAGCCGCGTGCCACTCCGTTCCGCGCCCGTCTCGCACAACCATTCGGTGCGCTCGAGTGACGCGCGGCCCTGCGGCATCAACCGGTAGACCGTTTGGCGTTTGAAGAAGCCAAGTTCGACGGCGCCATCTTTTTCCGTGACGTCGGACGCCCACCAGCGGGCAAAACCCGCGGCCGTAGAGACCAGTGGGAAAACCGCCTCCGGGGGAAGGGGATGTCTGAATGGAATGGAGAATATCGGCCATAACGGTCAATTATTTTGAGCCGTGCGAGGGCATGCGGGCGAACGCCAGGACCAAAGCTGCCACGATGCCCAAGCCTGTCAGGAATGCTCCGCAATAGACCATCATGGGGCGATAGCGGAACTCAATGCGGTGCTGGCCCGTATCCACCACCACGCCGCGCAGCGCGCCATACGCTTCGTAAATCTCCGTAGGCTGCCCGTCGATGACTGCGGCCCAGCCCGGAAAGAAGGTCTCGCTAGCAACCAACATGCCTTTGCAGGCCATGCGGACATCGAAAACCATGAGCGTATCGCGCCGTTCCACGAGTCTTGCCTCATCACTCGCGGAACATTCGTCCAGACCGGGAACGTTGCCTGTGAGAAAAACCTGACGCCGCAGGTCCGCGCTGCGCAACCTCGAGACTAACTCCGAACCTTGTGCCGCGACCGCTTCATGCACGGTCCAGAAGCGTGGAAAGGCCTCGGGATTCCTGAAAACCTTTAAGCCGGAGCGCCCCTGGAAAATCTCCTGCTGATCGGCGCGAATCGGCTGCCGGCCGAGAAAGTAGCTCAAAGCGAACAACTCGGGCGCGAGACGCCCGCCCTTGAGCCGGTCGATTTCGAATTGCGCCACATTCCACGTCATGCCGCCGAGATAGGCGCGGAACTGATCGATGCCGTCCCAATCGCCGATGTTGTAGGGAACGGAGTCTGTATCCACTTCGACTCGGCCGAGGTCCGGCTGCCGGCGCAGGAATTCGACCACGTCGCTGTTCTTGTCGAGTTCGGCGAGAAATCCGCCGGGCTCTTCGCGATGGCGGTAGTTGCCGCCCAGCACGGTACCAAGCTCGAACAGCACCACGACAAAGATGAGGCCGATGGCGGCCGATTCCGAGATGCGTTGCGCCTTCCAGGCCGAGAGCAGCGCGGCGAGCGCGAGACCGACTATCCCGACCACAGCCAGTCGCTCATATTCCAGCGACGTTTCGCTGCGCACCGAAGCCACCACCGCAAGTACCGGCCAGGGAAGGATACCCACGGCCACGAGCATGGGAATCGGCCAGCGGCCGAACATGCCGCGCCGCAGAGCATCCAAGCCAAACGCCGCGAGCACCACCAGTGCAAATTGCACCAGGACGATCGCCATCGCCGGACTGCGGGCTTTCTCGACCATCGGTACGATCAGGTACGCGAGCCCGTGGAAAACCGACAATCCGCCGAGCGCGAACAGCAGCCCGCCCGCACCGATCGCGGCAAGCATGCGGACTTCGGATTTCTCAAAGCAGGTGGCCATGCCGACGGCCGCCAGCAGCAGCACTGCCAGCCCAATGAAGGTGTCGTGGGGGCTGAGGTTGGGTAGCACGAACCCGAGCACCCCCACGGGCATGAGCGAATGCGCCGGCTGCTGATGAATCAGATACGGTACCGATTGCCCCCAGAAGACGGCGTTTTGTGATCCCACCCAGCGGATCGATCGCGCGCCGTACTCATAGGCGGGCAATAGCTGAAATGCGCTTGCGAGCAGGGTGAACAGCAGCGATACCGCGGCGGGCTTGAGTGCGCGCAGTCGCCGCCAGATCTCGAAGATCCACACACCCGCCACCATCAACGCGGTGAACGTCGGAATCTGATGATGCCCGCTGAGAAATGAGAACCCAAGGAACGTCCCCGAAATCGCCGCGCTCACGAGCGTTCGTTCGCCGCGGATAGCGCGCAACAGGAAGAGAAAGACCAGCGGAATCCAGATGGCGCCGTTCAGCATTTGCGGCCAACCCACTGAGCCGACAACGCCGCTCAGCGCAAAAGCCGCACCAGCCAGGATCGAAGCCGCCCGGCTGCGCCCCAGGTACCGGCACAGCCAGTAGCAAAACAGCGCGGCGAGAAA
>JASHOO010000597.1 GCA_030041035.1 Bryobacteraceae bacterium
GTCACCGGCAAAGTGAAGCTTACCGGATTTGGCTTTTGCCAAAATCTCCCAAAGACTGACGGTGCTTACAAACGGCACAAACGTACTGTCACGAAATAGCCGCCGAAGACGTGAGCCCAAGCGCCGTGGTTCGGTGAGCGACCAGATGACCGCGTGCGTATCGAGCAACACGCGGCGATTCATATGCCGAACTGCTCCCCGGCTTCCCGGTCATTCATGGGCGCGTCCCACCCCTTGGCCTGTTTGACGAGCCCGCGCATGGAGCCCAACATTCGCTTCCTCCCCACCACAGGCACAAGCTTTGCCACCGGTTTGCCGTGCCGGGCGATCACCACTTCCTCGCCCTCCTCGACTCGCTCCAGCAGTTTGGAGAGGCTCGACTTCGCTTGGTGCACGTTATACGCGGCCATGCCTCCAGCTTAGCCCGAATGTTTAGCTAAGACAAACCCGGTCGTCTGTCTTGATCTGGCACCTGACACCTGACACCTTTTCCCCCTCACACCCTCCTTACTTCCACCTCCCGCCCCATCTCCTCCGCCGACACATAACCCGCGTAGATCGTCAGCGTCACGTCGAGCGCCAGTTCCAGGTCGCTCTCCGGCGTCCGGCCTTCCCGCACGCACTCGATGAAGTTGCGCAGCTCGCGTCCGTATCCCAGGCTCCAGCCCTCCTCGGGCGATGCCGGAATCCAGCCTTCGTTCGAGCTGATCTTTTCCACCAGGTAAATGTCTTTGAACTGTTCGTGCCGCGGATTGTAGACATCCAACACGCTCACCGGGCTGATACGGCACCGCGTCCGGTGGTTGTTGGCGAACACTTCCACGTAGTCGTAGATCCCGCCCATCACCAGCTCCGATGCTGTCACATCCGCTACCGTCCCATCCTCAAATGTGACATGCAGCAGCGCATAGTCTTCCGTGTCCTGGTATTTCGTCCGCAAAAAGCCGCGGTCTTCAAAACCCGGGAGGCTCGTGATCGCATGCGTGCGCGCCGAAACCGAGGCCGGTCGCGTCGGCCTCCCCAGCCGCGCCATCCCCTCCTTACGCTTCAGGTACAGAATCGCGCCCAGCGGATGGCACCCCTTCGCAATCAGCGACCCGCCGCCCTGCACGCTCCAGATGCCGTAAACCGGCGAGTGCGACCCGTTGTGCGACTCCTCGCCCTGCATCCGCAGAATCTGCGCCCGCGAGCGCTCGATGATCTCCCGCTCCTTTTGTACCGAAGGGGCGTAGACGAAATTCTCCGCGTAGCCCAGCGTGATTCCTGCGCCCTGCACCGCGTTGCGTACCTCAATCGCGGCAGCCACCACCGCCTCGAGCATCTCGCGCTTGCTGGTCTTCTCGGGCGACCCGTAAAATCCCGTCAGCGGCTTTTCCACAATCACGTGTTTTCCCGCCCGCGCCGCTGCCAGGATGTATTGCTGGTGCGAAGATGGCGGCGTGCAGATATCCAGCACGTCGATGTCTGCCAGCATCTGTTCTACTGACGCGTACGCCCGCAGGTTGTGCTTTGCGGCAAACGCGTCCCGGTTCTCTGCGCGCGCCGACGTCACCCCGACAACCTCTACGCCGCTTTCCGGCAGATTCTCCAGGTGAAACCGCGCGGCGAATCCCGCCCCGGCAATTCCGAGTTTCACAGTTTTCATCGTGGTGAGGTAAAACTACGAAGCCTTGCGCCCCGGGGCCGTCTGCCCGCCGGGCCTTCCCGCTCCGGCGTTGCCTCCCGCGCCCGGCGGCCGTCCGGGTCCTGCGGGCCGTCCGGGTCCGGGCGGCGCCACCACTTCCACCGGCGGAGGCGGCACCGGCTTCTTGCGCGTGTTCAGCCGCGCGATGATCAGCTCTTCTTTCAGCTTGTGGTATTTCGGCGTGCCCGGCTTGGCGCCGGCCTTCTCCACGTCCGCATCCGTCACCTCCTGCGCCGTGGGGTAATACTTTTGCAGATAGTTGCGGATCCGGTCCTGCACCGTGCGCTGCTGCGAGCGATAGAGCAGGAACAGCAGCTCATCCCCCGGCGCCTTCACCAGCACCTGATACACATGCGATGGCTGCTTCAAGCGCGGCGATTTCAGCGCGTGCTCCAGCTTCTTCGCGCGCACTTCCAGCTTCTGCCACAACTCCACTTCCGCTTTGTGCATTTCGAGGGTGCGAATCAGGTCCGCTCTTTCCCGAACCGACATTTTTTCCGTCAACACGAACAGAAAGGGACCCACGCCCGGCGGACGAATTCCGTTGCTGGCCGGCAGCAGCTTGCGCAGCTTTTCCAGTTTGACGATCGCCGGCACGCTCAGCTTCGCGCCATCCAGGGCCGCCGAAAAAATCGGCAGCAGATGCGCCTGCTCCAGCTCGTGCATGATCTCGCCCGCGTTGGGCTCTTCGGCGATGTTGCGCAGCTCCTCGTACAGCGTTCGCCCGGCGATCAGTTTCTCCAATTCGGCTCCGCGCGCATTTTCGTATTGCCGCTGTGTCCGCTCCTCCACCGCGAAACCGAACCGCACCCGGAACCGGATCAGACGCAGCAGCCGCGACGGGTCCTCATAAAAGGCGTAGGAGTGCGTGGCGCGCAGCTCGCGCGCGGTCAGGTCCGCCAGACCGTTGGTCGGGTCTATCAGCAGGCCCTTGGACCCGCGGTTCAGCGACAGTGCCACCGCGTTAATCGTCAGGTCACGCCGCCGCAGATCGTCTTGGATGAATGCCGGCGTCACTTGCGGCTTGCCGCCCGGCTTGGCGTACTTCTCCGTGCGCGACATGCCCACTTCGGCCGTTACGGCTCCCGGGAACAACAGATCCGCCACCCGCCGGTTCTCATCCACCGACAAAATGCGCGCGCCGCTTTTCTCCGCTACTGCCTTGGCCAGCTTCAGCGCATTGCCTTCCACCACGAAATCCAGGTCGCGCAGAGGAAAGCCGCCCAGCATATCGCGCATGGCGCCGCCCGCCAGGAACAGGTTCACGTTGGCATGGCTCGCCGCCGCCTGAAACTCCGCCACCGCGCGGTTCTGGTCCGCGTTCAGGTGGCTCTCCAGCATGAACATGTAATCGCTCATGAGTTTAATCAGGCACGGGGATGGTGTTCATCCAGGGTCTTGCGCAAGCGCGATCGCATCACGTGCGTATAGATTTGCGTGGTCGAAATGTCCGCGTGCCCCAGCATGGTCTGCACGCTGCGCAAATCGGCGCCTCCTTCAAGCAGGTGCGTAGCAAAACTGTGCCGCAATACGTGCGGGCTCAGGTTGCGGAAAATCCCCGCCCGCCGCCCATGCAGCGCAAGCAGCTTCCAAAAAGCCTGCCGCGTCATCGCCCCGCCGCGCGCCGTCACGAAAAGGTATCGGCTGCCCCTCCCCTTCAGGATCCGCGGCCGTCCCGCTTCCAGGTACACCCGCACCGACTCCACCGCCGACCGCCCGACCGGCACCACGCGCTGCTTATTTCCCTTGCCGGTGGTCCTGAGTACCCCCAGTTCCAGGTTCAGGTCCGACATCCCGACCCGGCATAGCTCCGACACCCGCAGCCCGCTGGCGTACAACAGCTCGAGCATCGCCCGGTCTCGCATCCCGATGGGTTCGGATAGGTCCGGGACCTGTAGAATCTTATCGATCTGGCTTAGATTCAAAAACTTAGGAATTGTTTTCCATTGCTTCGGCGTGCGCAAATGCTCCGTCGGATCGCTTTCCACCTGCCCCTCCCGCAACAGGAAGCTGTAGAAGTTGCGCAACGTCGCCAGATGCCGTGCGATGGAACGGCCGCTCAGCTTCGACTGGTATAAGGAATTCAAATATCCATGTACCGTATCCGTATGATTCCCTGGGGGATGAAGGCCAACGTAGATGCCGTACCGTTCCAGATCGGCCGCGTAGGCGGCCAGCGAGTTCTCCGCTAACCCCTTTTCTATCTTACAGAAACTGAGGAATTCGGTGATCTGATTGCCGAGAGGGTTTGGGCGCGCACTACCCGTCCCGGTTGTCGCGCCGCCTGACATTGTGCCAATGATACAATATCCGCGAAAATGTTTGAAACAGTTTAGTTACCAGGTGACGATTGCCAAGTTCCACAACCAAAAAGGTACTGGTCCGGCGCTTCGACCGTGAACCGCTCACCGGCTTCGTCAATCCCCAGTCCTACCTGTCGCCCGCCGGCGTGGAGCTGATGAAAACCGAGGGAACCGTCGCCGTTGTGCCCTACCGGGAGATCAAAACCGTTTGCTTTGTTAAGGATTTCGAGGTGGCTGAGGCCGGGCCCGAGTCCCGCGTCTTCCATACCCGGCCCAAAATGGACGGCCTGTGGGTCCGCATGCGCTTCCGCGACGGCGAAGTCATGGACGGCATCCTGTCCAATAACCTCCTTCAGCTTGATCCGTATGGGTTTACCTTCGTCCCACCGGAGCCTTACTCCAACAATCAGCGCATCTTTTCCCCGCGCGAAGCGCTCAGCGAATTTCACGTCCTGGGGGTGGTCGGCAGCCCCTTGACGCGCCGCCGGCGCAAAGAGATACCCAAGGAGCAGATCGGCTTGTTCGAGCAACAGGAGTGAGTTAGGCGCTGGCTCGGCCTTTCGGTTCGACGCCCAGCGCACGGCAGTCGGCTTCCACCATTTCGCGCACCAGGGCTTCGAAAGTGACCTGAGGCGCCCAACCCAGCACCCTCCGGGCTTTGGCCGCATCTCCTTGCAATAGATTGACTTCCGCTGGCCGGAACAGCTCCGGGTCGGGTTTCACGTAGTCCCGGTAATCCAGTCCCGCATGGCCGAACGCCACTTCGGCAAACTCCCTCACCGTATGCGTTTCGCCGGTGGCAATCACAAAATCGTCGGGCGAGTCCTGTTGCAGCATCCGCCACATGGCGTCGACATATTCCCGTGCGTGGCCCCAGTCGCGCTTGGCCTCCAGGTTGCCCAGCGGAACTTCCCGCGATTGCCCGGCGCAGATCCGCGCCACCGCGGAAGTGATCTTGCGAGTGACAAATTCAAAGCCCCGCCGGGGGGACTCATGGTTAAACAGCAGCCCGCTCGATGCATGCATGCCATATGCCTCGCGATAATTCCGCGTCAATTCAAATCCCGCCACCTTGCTGATGCCGTAACTCGACCTCGGATGGAACCGCGTGTGCTCATTCTGCGGAACCTCTTCCGCCTTGCCGAACATTTCACTCGAGCCGGCGAAATAAAACCGGCAGCCGGGAGCGAGGCTTTTCACCGCCGCGAGCATGAAATGGGTTCCGTTGACGTTGGCGTTCAAAGTCGAGAATTCATCGTCAAACGAATAACTTACGAAACTTTGTGCGGCCAAGTGATAGCACTCGTCCGGCTCCACATTGGCTACCACCTGGTGAATGCTGGCATAGCTTTCGAGCGATGCCGCATGAAGGTGAATGCGCGATCGGATCTTGTCCAGACGCGTCAGCCGGTGTTCGGGGTCTTCAATGGCCACCCGGCGCACAATGCCATGAACCTCGTAGCCCTTTTCCAGAAGCAGCTCGGCCAGATAAGACCCATCCTGCCCCGTAATTCCGGTAATTAGAGCTTTTCGAGTGGACACTGCGGCTTCAGATTAGCATATGCGGCTCCAATCTAACTCAAATGGGGTGAATACCTTACACGAGAATAGAGTGTACAACACGCATGCAAACGAAGTTATGTCGCATGATTTCTTGTACTTACAAAAGAAAACTATTGCAATTATTCTTTGGATCAGGTATATCTTATCACTATCGGAATTAACTGAATGGAGGATCGGAAAAAACCGCATGCCACGCAAATCGAAACCCAAATTTGACGCCACCATCGCCAACGCACTCGGAGCGCTTTATGAAAGAAAGGAGCGCGGCAACACCCTCATTCGCGTTCTTGAGGATTACCGCCGCTTCAAGATGACGCGGAAACCGTGTTACAGCAGTTCGCGCGCGTCTACCCCGCAGCCGACGCTGATGCCCGAGCAACAACTGGCCCGACTTCGGATGCGGCGCGCCGCCGTCGATCAAGTGATTCGTTCCATCGAAGCTTACTCCGCTACCCAAGCCTCCGCCTAAACCCACCCCCCAAAAATCCGCACTTCAACTCGCTTCAGGCAAACCCACCTGCGGGCTGCCCGAGGGATCGGTTACCCGTGTCCCTCTGCGGCAGCCCATTTCTGAATAATGAGCAGACAATCCCTAGTATTTCCCCCAAAGGTGTTATCAGTTTTTTTAGAAATTGCCCCCAAATTGCGCATTCAATACCCGCAATTGGAAGGAAGGCGGCACCCGTCAGGGGTGCGAAGTTAGGAAGAGACCTGGTTATTGGTAGCCGACGTCAGATTCCGGTTGATGGCGAACTTCACCAGGCCGACCAGGTCGTGGATCCCGAGCTTGCGCATGATATTGGAGCGGTAAGTGTCGACCGTCTTGGGACTGATGTCGAGGAGTTTGGCGATATCTTTGGGCCGCATGCCATCCACCAGGAACGAGAATACCTCGTACTCGCGGCGGCTGAGCGAAGCGAGCGGATCCTCGGCCGGGGCCTTGCGCGGCGCTTCCAGCAAGTAATCGCGGCGCAGCAGCGGAGAAACATACACACCGCCATCCAGGATATAGCGGATGGCGTCGAGCAGATGGCGCGCCGGGCCGTCCTTCAACAGATACCCGTTAGCGCCGGCGCGCAGCGCCTCGAGCACCATTTTCTCGTCGCGGCTGATGGAGAGCACAACCAGCTTCGACTGGCTGTTGGCTTCGCGGACTTTGCGAATCACTTCCAGGCCGTGCAGCTTGGGCATGTGCAGGTCGATGATGGCGAAGTCGGGCGCGAGCGTGCGGATCATCTCCACCGCGGCGAGGCCGTCGGAGCACTGGCCCACGATCTGCAATTCCGGCTGCGCATCGCAGAACGCGGCCAAACCCTCGCGCACGATCGAATGGTCATCGGCGAGAACAATAGAAATCGTCTTGGTCTGTTGGGTCATGAATTTTCCGTCACCGGCAGCGTAATCGTCAGGCGCGTGCCGCCGGTTGAACTGGTCAAATGAAAGTCGCCACCGAGGAGAAGAACCTCTTCGCGCATCGCCCGCAAGCCGATACCGCGCAGTTCCGGAGTCAGCGTCCCGTGCAGCAGTTCTTCCACGTCAAATCCCTTGCCATTGTCCAGTAAGGTCAATTGGATCCGGCCGCCCCGCTCACCCAGTTGCAGCTTCACCTCCGTGGCGCCAGAGTGCCGCAAAACATTGGTGAGACCCTCCTGAGCCGCACGGTATACGGTAAACCGGATGGCGTCAGAGATCTCGGATTCCAGAGGGTGGAGTTCAAGTGTAGCATGAAACTTCTCGGGGATTCCCGAAGTCATCCAAAGCCATTCCAGGGCGGGAAGCAGATCGAGCCGCTGCCAATCGGGAGGATGCAAGCGCTGGGAAACCGAACGGATTTCGCCCAGCGCTTCGTCGGCGAGCGACTGAATGCGCTCCAGGCTGGTACGCACCGGCCCCGGCAGATCCGGCGAGGTGCGGGTCATCAGCTCCACGTTCACTTTAATCCCTGCCAGGCTTTGGCCCGCGCCCGAGTGTAGTTCCCGGGCGATGCGCGTGCGCTCGATTTCAAGTGCCTCCATGACCACGGCGCCGGTCGACCGCGATGGCCGGCTGAGGTGCGCCAACGTTTGGTGCGCGCGCAAAAGTCGAAAATAATTTCTGGTGGCATTGGACTGCCAACGCAGCAAGACCGCCAAGGCCTCATGTCGTGGCGGGCGAGTGTCGCTCGATCGTGCCCGCACCTCGGCGGAAAGAACCACGCGGTGTTCGAGCGCCAGAAGGCGCACCAGCAGAACAGGAATGCGGCGATTGGCGGAAAGAAAAGTGGAAACCAGCATCCGGTTGCGAGCCGGTGTGGACGACTGCAACATCTCGTGAGCCGCCGGCACATGCGGGGCGGGAAGCGCGGTGAACAAGCTGTCCACCGGGCCCAGGCGCGAACGGGCACGCTCATTCATCCATAGGACATGGCCTTGCCGGTCGCATTCCAGGAACATGCGTTCCCAAGGGGTGGCGCTTGAGCCCGTGCCCGGGACAGGATCCAAGATATCTCTCCCAGTTAACTAAGGTTGATACTTTAGGATGGCTAATTAGGAGAACGTCTTACAAGCAGGTATATTCCTTAGTAGCATCTAAGACTTTTCTGTAGTATCCTTGGCCTATATGCTGAGAGTGCTCAACTTGGCCAAACAGACCGCCTTCGTGCTGACCGGAGTGACGATCGGGGCCGCACTGTGGAAAGCGCGCTCGAGTTCGGGCGGGACTGAAGCGGACGCCGGGCCGTTCAAACAATCGGTAGCGGATCTCGAAGCGCGGCTCGCGGCTCTCGAGAATGGCGGCGCGCAACACGCCGCAGAACCGGAAACACAACATAACAACTCCGCCGAAACACTCGCTGCGGTGGCGTCGCTCGAAGCGACGGTGGCCTCGCTGACCACGCGTTATGACGGCAGGCTCAGCGCATTGGAATCCCACGTCAAGGAGCACGACGCAAAGCTGAAGGAGTTGCCGACGCTGGCGCAAGTGGTGAGCACGATGGAAGAGATGCTCTCCAGCACGATGTCGGGCCTGGATCAGAAGCTCTCCGATCAGGTGAAATCGATCGAAGTGCTCAAGACGACGGTGGCGCAGAGCGACGAGCTGATGGAACGCGTGCTCGATTCGATCTACTCGCTGCAATCTCATGTAGCGGAAAACGACAAATCGGAAGTTCCGGTTTCGGTGTAGCCGCACAGCGCGCGAGGCAGCCCTCGTTCGCCTTTTCAGCACTTACAATACAGGCGTGAGCCGGCGTTTCCTGTTGTTCTCGTTTCTCTGGGCAGCGGTGTCGCGGGCCCATACTCCCCCGGACAGGCGAAAGTTCTGGGACGATCTTTTCCGCAGGGATCAAATTCCGTTCAACAAAGAAGCAAGCAAGCTGCTGCAGTTTGCGATCGCGGGGCGGAAACCGGGCCTCGCTGTCGATCTGGGAATGGGCGAGGGACGTAACGCGGTCTTCCTCGCTTCAAAACGGCTGGCGCGTGACGGGCGTCGATTTCTCCGAGGTGGCAGTCAAAAAAGCCAAAGCACGCGCGACGGCGGCGGGCACATCCATCGAGGCAATCGTTGAGGATTTGGACCGCTTTGCATTGGGGCGCGGGAAGTGGGATTTGATCGCACT
>JASHOO010000598.1 GCA_030041035.1 Bryobacteraceae bacterium
GGCTAAAGCTGCTTCGGCCGAAGTGATCATTCTGGATCCACTGTATTCGGCACATGATCAAGACGAGAATGACACGCGCGCCATGGCGGCGTTGTGCCAGTCGCTGCTGCGGTTGCGGGATGCTTCCTGTGCCGCGATCGTGGTGGTGCATCACGTGCGCAAGTCGATTGGCCGCCATGAAATCGGCAGCACCTTTCGGGGCTCCAGCGCCCTGCACGCCGTGGGCGACAGTTACCTGCTGCTGACGCGGCCATCTCCGCAACTGGCAACCGTCGAACTCCGTTTCCAGTTCCGCTACGCTGCTGCGCAGCCACCACGGTTGCTGCAGTTGCACCCGCAAACGTTGTGGTTCTCTTCCCACTGCATCGCCACCCAGCCCTATCGTGCCGCGCCGTAAGGTCGAGAAGACCGATATCGCGCAGGCCATGGCGAAAGTCGGCGGTCCGGCACGTTATACCGCCTTGCGGGGTGAAATCATGAACCTCACCGAGTGTTCCAAACGCACTGCACAACTGGCCATTACCGAAGCCTGCCGCGAAGGCTGGATCGTGCAGGCTGACGGTCAGTATCGCCTCCCGCTGTAGTCTTTCGGCGGCTGGCATCGGTTGTCCGCACGGGGTCGCGCCCGAGCGGATGCCCAGGGCCGATGCGACGGAGCTGGCTCCAAAAAAAATCGGCTCGTAATAGCCCTCCCGTACCCCCCATCGGGTGCAGGAGGGCTTTGTCGTTTGACCAGCAAAAACAAAATACCCTATTTTTTGGGTGGAGCTCCCGAGCGGAGGCCCTGGGCTATAAAACGCGAAAGACCGCCCGGCCGCTTTTGCCGGGCGATCCAAATGGCTTTTCATCCACGCCCAGTGGGATACCGGTCGTGCCTACACGGGCAAGTATCCTATCCCGCACGCCCCCACGCGACCAATGGAATGAACGTCAGGCAACCCGAGAAATCGGCCGGGGAATAGTGTGACAAGGTCGCGGGGAAACAAAGTGGCTCGTTACAAGGTGGTTAATGGTTTCAGGAGTTGTGGCTCTCGTGATTGCCGGTGTCATCACAATCTACGAGGCTGCGCAGCGTCCAAGCCAGTCAACCACCGAGAGTGGGCGATACCAAGCGGCCAATCTCGACTTGAAGGACAGGTCCATTGTCCGAGGCGAATCCAGGCACTCTGCAAGGACTAAGCCTCCAGCACTCCAGCCCAAACCGCTCGACCTCACGATTTTTCTTCCAATCAGCAGTGAGGCCGGAACCTACCAGGTGCAATTGGTGAACAAAATCGACGAGCCTGTAGCGAAAGCAGAGGGGAAAGCGCGCATTGAGCACGAAAACACGATACTGCGAATAAGCATCGATCTCACGCATTTTGCTTTCGGACCAGTTCTGATTGGTGTTTGACAGCCGCCCGCGGATTGGACGTACTACCCGGCAACGATGCAATGATCGACGGCGTGCCGATGACTCACTGCCCAAGATGCGGCCATGCTTAACACCCCGGCCGCACCGCGAAGGAGTTGAGGAGACGCCCTCGCCACGAAACTGCATTGGACGCAATATCTCAATCACTGTTTCGGGTACTGGCAGGACTACGGTAAAAGTCATTTCCTCGATTGGAAAGACCGCGAGCTAAACATGTCGACTAGCGTAACCGGGCAAAAGCCTGACAGCTTCACGAGCACTGGCCACGACGGTTACTGGGAAGCGGGCGGAGGCAAGGGCCCGTGATGCTGCTTCATGTTCCCGTCCGTGCCCGGTGAGAACGTGAACGCCCAACAGAAGTCCGGCAGCGCGGCCGGCCTCCAGGTCCGAGACCTTGTCCCCGATCAGAACGGATCCATCGAGCGCGAGGTTCATGAGCCGGGCAGCTTCCAGGATCATGCCATGATTAGGCTTTCGCCAAGGGTGGTTTTCGTGCCTATAAAGCGGCCGTCCCTGCGGATGAAACGGACACGCAAACACCGCGTCGGCTCCCACACCCCGTTCAGACAACACGTTGGCCAATCGTTTCTCGACCCGCACGAACTCCGGCCAGCCAAAATATCCGTGAGCAATGCCAGCCTGATTGGTGATCTCCACGACTGCCATGCCCAGCTCGTGGGCAGCACGGATCAGTTCGTCTACCCCAGGCAGCAACTCGGTATCGTCCGGATTACTCAAGTACAATTTTTCCTCGACGATTACACCGTCGCGATCCAGGAAGAGCGCAGGCGCCGGGGCCGGAAATCGCTCGATCCGCACATCGCGCCAAAGCAGATCAGCTCCCAAACGGGCGTCCGTGAAGCGCTCGGTAAAAACTGGCTCAGGTTCCATCGGATTGCTTACCGGTTTTCTAAACCAGGATGCATCCAGGTAGGCAGCAGAGTCTGTGCCTGCTGGAAAGCCTCCGGGATGCCGATGTCGATGAAAGGGACGTCGCACGGAAACGCGATGGGCCGGACTTCGGCAGCTTTCGCTTCGAGGAAATCCTGCTCCCAAGAAAATTTCTCGGGCATAGGGTAACGGCGGAAGATATCTTTGTTGACCAGATAACAGCCGGCGTTGATGAGCCCAGGCCCAGCCGTGCCTCTGGCGTGGAAACGGACAACGCGACCGTCCGAGATCACGGCGCCTCCGTAACGGCCGGCATCGGCGACGCGGCGAAGAGCTACGACCACCTGAGAGTCGCCGTACCGTTCCAGAATGGAAGACATCTCTGTACAGTCAAGACGCAGGAAAGTGTCGCCATTCAGCGCGAAAGTGAACGGACCTTCCACCAGGGCTAGCGACCGTAGCAGGGCGCCGCCGGTTCCCAGGGGTTCTTCTTCCACCGAGTAGGCCAACTGCAGGCGGCCAAAACGGGAGCCGAAAAAATCACGGATCACCTCATGACGATATCCAACCGAAAGCAACACGCGAACGATACCGTTGGCCTCGAGGAACTGAAGCAGGTAGGCCAGGAAGGGTTGCCCGGCTATCGGCGCCATGGACTTCGGTACGTCCGGCACTGCGCTCCGCAGCCGCGTGCCTAGGCCCCCCGCTAATACAATCGCCTCAGTCACCATGAACCAGCTCGCACTCGATCAAGCCGCAGATAATGTGCCCGATCACGATGTGTCCCTCCTGGATTTTCGGCTTTTCTGACGCGGGCGCGCACTTCGTCGGCTAGATGTTGAGCGCCAGCGACGCTTTCCCCGTTGCCGACCAGCAGGATTTTCTTGGGGGCACTAAGAGCGGTACAACACATTCTAGCTACCTGTTCGACGGCCGCAGTGATGCTCTCATCCTCAGGCAATCGCGCCAGCGCGGCCCGGCTGTCCTCATCGGTGAACTGAACGGCCATGGTCTGCACCTGCTCCCTTTGCCCGACATTGCCATTCTGAGTCTCCCGGTACGGTGGAGTATATATCATCCGCTACTTTTCGATCCGCAAGCCCGCCGTTTCCTCCGTTTCCTCGCCCGCAGATCCCTTTGTCCCTCGAAACGAGACCTTCCGCCTGATCGAAAACCTCAAAATCGACAAGCCACATCTTTCAATAAATTCTGTGCGCACTCTTCCGTCTCTCCCGTCGCCTTCGTCGATCCTTGTTTATAACCTGAAAAGCCTAAGCGAGGTTCAACCTTCAAGTGGGGTGAGGTAAGGCCCGAATTGAAGGCTCTTCCCGCCGACACGGAACCCGCGCGTCCACCGACCGCACAACTCCATGATAGGCGAGAGCCGGTGCTGTGCTGTCAGCCTACGAGAAAGTAGGCAGGGATACGGTATCGTGTGGGTAGGGCTGTGTTTGACTTCTATTGCATGGTAACCAATCGGAAAAGGGTGACTGATACGCCTGCTATAATAGCCGCGGGTGGAATAGGGTTCAGCAAGGCTTGTCGGGCATCGTCGCAGATTCAGAATTCAAACGGAAATCAGTTCGTAGTGGCGGCGTTGTCTTGCTGGGACACGGAGTTGGTATGGCGTTGCGGATCTGTACGACGGTTGTTCTCGCCCGACTTCTGTCGCCGACCGACTATGGCCTGCAGAGCATGGTCATTACCTTAACCGGCTTTTTCAGTTTCTTCCAAGATGCTGGGTTGAACGCGGCATCCGTCCAGCGGGACACCCTCTAACGCATGAACAGATCTCCACCCTATTCTGGGGTATTGTTGACTTTTCCAGGATCGCAGACACGCTTGCGACGCGATTGTCGGAGCAGGGGGCGAGAGTGGTCACCGGAGCGCTGGTAACCCGGTTAACCCGCGCCGGCAGTGGGTGGATCACCCAAGCCACGAGATTGCCCGGATCTCCGTTGAAAGTTAGCGACTCCCGCCCCTCATAGGCTACGCAACGGCGACCCCTTTGGCAATCGGCTTTTTAGATACCGCGTTCGCCATCGAGGATAACAACAACGGAATCTGGCGATGGCCGATGATCCTTCGAAACTGCCGCTCGGCCACCAGCAGCCCCGACCCAACCCAGCGCTCGATCTGATCACCCGCCTGCCAGCGTTTGACGTTGCGACAAACCGTCTCCACGATGGAAAATGCGGACTCTATCACGTTGGTGCAGCAGAGTGTGCGGCGGAGCTGATCAGGGACATGCAGCTTGTGAACCGTGAGCGTTTCTTCCATACCTTCTTCCAGGCTGCGGGCCGCGCTCGGATTCAGTTCCATCAACTCGCGATGCAGCCGCTCCAGCGCGCGTTTGGCGTCCGTGTAATCGACCATGGCGTAGGCGTTCTGCAATTTCTTCTTCACGTCCGCCTTGTGTTGGTCGGGAAGATGATCCACCACGTTGCGTTTTTTGTGCACCTGGCACCGCTGAATGAAAGCCGCGTCGCCGGCATGGTGGCGCACCGCCGCGTGCAGCGCCTTGCCGCCGTCCAGGATGTACAGCCGCGGAGTTGAGAAATCCACACCGCGCTCTACCAACTCGCTCAGCAACCCATTCACTACCGCCGCGTTCTCGGTGGCTCCCTCGCGGATGCCCAATACGGTTTTGCTTCCGTCGCAGCCAATTCCAAGGGCCACGATCATCTGCCGGTCCTTGAACGGGGTCCCGTCGATCAGGATGGCGCAGAGCCGGAGTTCGCCCAGCGGTCGCTCCATCAATTCCTTCACCTTCGCCCGGCTGGCTTCGATGAAGTTCTCGCTCACCGCCGATTTTTCGACTCCATAGGCATTATGGAAGTCTTTCACCACCGCGCCGTAGTTGCGTGTCGAAAGTCCGCGCATCATCTTGTCCCACACGCCGGCCTGCATCGGGCCACTGCGCTGGAACAGTTCGTAACTTCCCAGGCGCTGTTCGCGCTGGTCGGATGTGCGCAGCCGTGTCCTGCGGATGGGCACTTTCTGACCGTCCACCACGCAATAGCCATCTTCCTTGCCCCAGCGATGAGCGCGCCGTCCGGAGTGCTGCTCATGACGCTCCCCCGCCAGCGATTTCACTTCTTCGTCCATCACCAGGTGCATCAGCTCCAGCCCAGTTTGGCGCAGCAGGTTGCCCACACCTTGCTGTAATAAACCGATGATCTCGGCCAACGGCAGCACCATCTGAATGTTGGGATTCTGTTCGGTGGCGAGCCGGCGGAACTGCTGCACGGCCCGTTGTTGCTCGATCTGGTATCGTTTCTTCATAGCGACTCTCTCCTTTTTCTTGGCAGAAAAACTACCCTCGGCTCATTATGGCCGGGGGTGAGAGTCGCTACTTTCTACGAATTACCGGGCATCCTCATCGGCCGTTCGCTGCGCGCTATATACCGAAAGCTGGCTCTGATCGGCACTGCTGGATGCCAAAGCCATCTCGCCGAACGTTGATTTCGCGCCGTCATAGTTGCGATACATCGCGAAGGCCATGGTACCCGGAACCTGTTCGGAGTAGTTGGTGGTCGGCCACAGCGTCGCGAGGTCTAAGCCCTCACGTCCGAAGATGCCCAGTATGTCAGCCTGGGTTATC
>JASHOO010000599.1 GCA_030041035.1 Bryobacteraceae bacterium
AACCCGAGCTCGATGCCATTCTGAAGATTGCGACGAGCAGTAATGTGAAGTTCTATACGCTCGATTCCCGCGGACTCTATACGGCAAATTCCGTTCCCGGTAGCGGCTTTTCCGCCAGCAGTTCCTCCAGTCCGATGAATGCTCAGGTGGATTCGCGGACTTCACCCAATTTGGCGGCAGGGGTGCCGGAAGCGGTCACCTTACGGACCGTCTCGGCCGCTCACGAGAGCACGGATGTTCTGGCCGAACTCGCACACCAAACCGGAGGGCTTTTTTTCGAAAACAATAACGATCTGCTGAAAGGGCTCCGCCAGGCGGTTGCGGACGGCCGGGAGTATTATGTCCTGGCGTATGTTCCGGAGAACAAAACCATGGACGGAACTTACAGAAAGATCGTCGTCACTGTAAGAAAGCCCGATTGGCGGGTCAACGCCAAAGCCGGGTATTGGGCTACCGGGCAGTAGAGGGTGACCCGAGGGTTGGAAGACCTTCCGCGCACTTGCATCGGAGACGCGGATGTTGTATTCAGAAAAGCGCACAGTTTTTTCCACAGTCACGCAGGTAAATACGAGGCGCCATGAAGATCTCCCTGGGCAGTTGGGCATTTTCTTTCGGTCCGTTCGCGGACCATCCCATTCCATTTGACAAGACCGTCAGACGGCTATCGGAAGCCGGCTACGACGGCATCGAGATCTGCGGCTTTCCGCCGCATGTCACACTCGATCGCTATCCGGACAAGAACGCGCGGCGCGAGCTGGTCGCTTTCCTCCGCGACAACCACCTGGGCGTTTCTGGATACGCGGCGGATTTCACCAGCGTGAATCCGGTGATGGCCGGCAACAAAGAACGCTACCTCGACCTTTATCGCCGCAACGTCGAGATGTGTGTGGATATCGGCAGCCCATGCCTGCGCGTGGATTCGATTGCTGCGCCCGGATCCATTGAAGATGCCGATTACCAGGCCGCCTTCGACCGTCTAGCGGACGTGTGGCATGGTGCCGCCGGCATCGCCCAGCAGGCCGGGGTGCGGATGGTTTGGGAGTTTGAGCCCGGGTTCTCGTTCAACAAGCCGTCGGAAGTGATCGCCATGCACCAGAAGGTCGCGCATCCGAATTTCTGGGTGATGTTCGACACCTCGCACGCCTACATGTGCTCAGTGGTGGGCGCACGGCAGCATGGCGCCAAGGAAACTCTCCCCGGCGGCGTCTCCGAGTTTCTGGAAAAGCTCAAGGGCCGCATCGGCGCGATTCATTTGATCGATTCCGATGGCACGCTGCACGGTGATGAAACCAGCACGCACCGCCCCTTCGGCGAAGGTTTCGTGGACTTCACGGCGCTGGCGCCGAAGCTGCTTGAAATTCCCAACATCCAGTGGTGGTGCATCGACATGTGCTTTTGGCCGGCATCTTGGGAACTGGTGGAGCCCAGCCTGAGGTTCGTCCGCAATCTGCTGGCCGCGCACGCCGTAGTCGCATGAACCGGCGAAGGTTTCTGCAAGTCGCCGCCGCGGGTCCCATTACCCTGCCCGAGTTTCATCCCAAAAGTATGCTGCATGTGCCGGAGCATCCGGTGGCGCGTGCGAAATTCCCGGCTATTGACACGCACACTCACCTGTTCGGGATCGGGCGCAAGTATGCTCCGGATTCACCCGAGGCGCGCGCGGAGCTGGCTCAAACGGCCAAGTACATGGACGAATGCAACCTCGAAACGCTGCTGAATCTCACCGGAGGAAATTCTCAAATGCTCCTGGCGATTCGCAAAACCATGTCGGAATTCGGGGCCAAGTTCCTGACGGCTGCCGAACCGGTTTGGTCGCGCGCCAGCGAGCCGGGCTACGCGCAGTGGCAGGTGGAGGAGCTGAAGAAGTGCAAGCAGCAAGGCGCGGTCGCCCTGAAGATCCTCAAGACCCTGGGACTTTACCTGCGTGAGAACGGAAAGCTGGTAGCCATTGACGATCCGTGCTTCGATCCCATGTGGGATGCAGCCGGATCACTGGATCTGCCTGTGATGATCCACACCGCCGATCCCGGCGCCTTCTTCACGCCGATCGACAGCTTCAACGAGCGTTACGAGGAATTGCAGCGACACCCGAACTGGTCGTTCTACGATCACGATTTTCCGCCGCGCAGCGAACTGCATGCGGCGCGGAACCGCGTGGCCGCGCGCCATCCCAAAACCACTTTTGTCTACCTCCACGTGGGCAATGACGCCGAGGATCTTGCCGAAGTGAGCGCTTGGCTGGATCGCTACGCCAACGTGCACGTGGACATCGCCGCGCGGCTGGGAGAGTTGGGCCGTCAGCCGCGCGCTGCACGGAAATTTTTCGAGCGCTACCAGGACCGCATCCTCTTCGCGACCGACGCGAGTTGGGATGCCGGCAAGGAACTTCCGCAGCAGGACCTCAAGCCCGGCATGTACCGCTGCTACTTCCGCTTTCTCGAAACCGACGACGAATACTTCGACTACGCGCCTTCAGAAGTGCCCCCGCAAGGCCGCTGGAAAATCTACGGCATCGCGCTGCCGGATGACATTCTGAAAAAGGTTTATCACAATAACGCCGCGCGCCTGCTGCAGCTCCGCACAATATAGCTTCAAGGAGTGACTTTCACCGGTACGCTCGCCTCCACATCCTGCCAGCTCAGCTTCAAGGTGAATGCATTGCCGCCGGCCGGCTTCATGCTGATGGTGAATTCCTCCACCGGTGACCCGAGCTTGCCGACCTGCATTTTGGTGCGGCCCAGGTCCTCCGACTCCTTGTAGCTAAACGCGCCCCACTGATTCGCGTTCTTGCTGAGAATTAGCGTCCAGGAATCCGGCTCGGGAATGGTGAACAGGCCGTACTTGCCCTTGGGCACTTTGAGGCCGTTGATGTCGAGATCGGTGTCGGTCTCGATGGTGGTGCACTGGTCGGCGCCGGTGCGCCAGACCTTTCCGTAAGGCTCGTGCTCGCCGATCATTTTGCGGCCGTGAAGCGACGGCCGACCGTAGGTAATGGTGACTTTGTGGCCGGCGACCTCAATGGAAGTCGATTCATGCGGGCTATGGTACTGCGCTGGAGCCAGGTTCGTGTACGCCAGGACAAGCGCTCCGGCTGTCACAATCGTAAGAAGTTTGGGCATGTGGTAATTTTAGACCTCTCGGAGCCTGCATAGGCCGGCGGTTATGAAAATAGGCGGAACCCGCAATCGTTCGGAAACATCAACTTAGTGAGATAGAATAGACTAACCGGGTTGATTTCAGAAGCATGCGTGGACTTCTGTTGTTATCCGTAATCTGCACAACGGTTTTCGCGACGGACTCCGTCTACGAACTGGCACAAGCGCGTTACAACCGCACCGAATATGAGGCGTCGTTGCGATTGCTGTTGCCCGAACCTGGAAAGGACGCCCCCACTTTGGCGCTAATCGGCCAGAATTATCTCATGATGGGCGATCCCAAGGATGCCGGTGACTTCTTCGAGCGGGCCGTGGCCCTCGAGCCGGCTAACTCTGTCTACCACCACTGGCTGGGCCGCGCCTACGGACGGCTGGCCGAGACCGGAAGCATGCTCACCGCCCTGGGGAACGCCTCGAAAGCACGCCAGCATTTCGAAAAAGCCATTCAATTGGATCCCCAAAATGCTGACGCGCGCAACGACCTGTTCGAGTTCTACGTCGAGGCTCCAGGCTTCCTCGGCGGCGGTTTGGATAAGGCCGAGCGGCTGGCCGTTCTCATCGCCGCGCACGATGCCGCCGAAGGGCAGTACGCGCAAGCCCGCATCGCCGAAAAACGCAAGGAATACCACGGCGCCGAGGCTCACCTGCGCCAGGCTATGGAGCTCGCGCCTCGCCAGGTGGGCCGTGTGATCGATCTGGCTAAATTCCTGGCTCAGCATGGCCGCTTCGACGAAAGCGACAGGACTTTCCAGGCCGCCGAGAAGATCGCCCCCAGCGCGCCTAAATTGATGTTCGCCCGTGCCTCCGCTTACATCGAGGCTAAGCGCAACATTGGAACTGCCAGGAGCCTGCTGCGCAAGTACCTGCGCGCGCAACTGACACCGGATGATCCGCCCCGTTCAGAAGCGCTCAAGCTGCTTCAGCAAGTCTCGGGTGGCTAGCCGGAAATGAATTTCAGCGAGGCGCTCAACTTCAGCGCCGAATCCCTTCGCGCCAATCCCATTCGTTCCCTGCTCACCGGATTGGGCATGGTCATCGGTACCGCCTCGGTCATTCTGGTCGTCACCATCTCGCTCACCAGCCGGGAATACATCCTGGAGCAGATCGAAGGCGTGGGCTCAAATCTGGTCTATGCCCAGGCCGAAATCGGCACCCAAATGAATGACGCCCAAATCGACGCCGATTTCGTCAAGCTCTCCGATGTGGAGGCCGTGCGCGAGCAACTGGCGGGACGCATCACCGCGGCCTCCGCCATCATGAACACGTTCGATCGCATGCGCATCGACGGCAAGGACCAGTTTGTGCAGGTCATCGGCACCGACGAGTTCTACAAGCCGGTACGCAACATGGTGGTGCTCTCCGGCCGCTTTCTCGATTCGAGCGACGTCGCGTTGCGCCAGAAGGTCTGCATGCTGACCGATAAGCTCGCCAAACGCCTGTACGGCAGCGTCTCGGCCGCGTTGGGCAACGTCATCAAGATTCACGATCTGCAGTTCACCGTCATCGGCACCTTCAAAGAGAAAGTAGAAAGCTTCGGGCAATCCGAGCTCGGCGCCGAGACCATTTTGATTCCCGTGACCGTGCTCCGCTACTTCACCTCGGTCGAGCGCGTGGATCCGATGGACGTGCAGGTGAAATCGGCCGGTGACGTCGAAGCGGTGACCAAAGAGATCCAGCACATTCTCGAAAGCCGCCACCGCCCGGGCGCCAAATATCGTGTGCAGAATCTGACGGCGATTCTGGATGCCGCGCGCAAGATCGCTACCATTCTCAGCCTGGTTCTGGTGCTCGTCTCCGCCATTGCCCTCATCATCTCGGGCATCGGCATCATGAATATCATGCTGGTCACGGTCACCGAGCGCACGCGCGAAATCGGCATTCGCATGGCCGTGGGAGCGTCGCGCCGGGAGATTCAAGTGCAGTTCCTCACCGAAGCCGTGCTCATCAGTCTCGCCGGCGGCGTGCTCGGCATCCTGCTGGGGGTATCCGTGCCGCTCAGCGTTCAGCTCTTCGTGGACAACCTCCGCATCCCGGTCTCGCCCGCTTCCATCATTATCGCCTTCAGCGTGTCGTGCGCAGTCGGCCTGATCTTCGGGTCTCTGCCCGCCAACCGCGCCTCTCGCCTGAATCCCACCGACGCGCTACGATACGAGTAGCGTTTCGCGATGACTCCCAAGACACTCCTGTCATTCGAGGATTTTGCGGCCCTGCCCGATGACGGCATGAAGCACGAGCTGAGCGAGGGGGAACTCATTGCCATGCCGCCACCGAAACCGCGCCACGGGGATTGCCAGGCCAGACTGGCCGCCTCACTTCACCAGTTTGTGTCGTCGCATGGTCTCGGCCGCGTCTTCACGGAGACCGGCTATCGCCTCTCTACCGCCACCGTTCGCGGCCCGGACATCTCTTTCGTTAGCAAAGCCCGCCTGCAGAATCCCGACGAGTACTTCGTGGGCGGGCCCGACCTGGCGGTCGAAATCGTGTCTCCCGGAGACGACGCCTCCGATCTCCGCGAAAAGATCCAGCAATATCTCGATGCCGGGACCTCGATTGTGTGGATCATTTACCCGCGTACACGCCGGATTGAAGTGCACACGCCCGGCAGGACCATCCAGACTCTCGGGATCGAGGACGCGCTCGATGCCCCTCAACTGCTGCCAGGCTTTCAGCTTCCCGTGCGGACGATCGTCGAGTAAGCCGTGAGCCATCCGTCCCTCGCTTCTTTTGATGCTCCCTTTAGTTAGCGTAGTTAGCAATCCCGGTAAATCACCCCATCCAAAGATTTCGCCTTGCCGGTAAATATCTCGCACGTGCTTATCGTCTGATCACTGAGAGACCGGCGGCAGTTCTGTGCACCCTAATCCCGCCTGCCGAACCGGTTCGCCAAGAGGTTGACTATGGGACTCGTCAATTCAGGAACAGGGCAAGCCAGCGCACCGGCTGTGGAAACCCGCCCCAACCGCCGGCTGCATGAGCGCATCCCCATTAACCGGCAGGTGTATCTCTGCTGGCAGGATCGCCAGGTGAATCAAGTCCAGGCCGGGCGCGCCATCAACATCAGCAAATTCGGGATGCTGGTGGAAGCCGACAGGCCTATCCAGCCCGGCACTACCATTACCGTCCAGACCAACTCCACCACGTTGGGCAGTGCCTGCGTACGCCACTGCACGCCGAGCGGCCTGAAATACAAAATCGGCCTGCACATGCCTGATCGCACCGCCCGCGATCTCTGAGCCTGGCTTGAAACGGCTCAGCCGGTCCGCTCACTATTCATTGTGGGCACACCGTAAGCGGCGGTGAGCGCCTGTCCACTGAATCGCGCATCTCTCAGAACGAATTGTCACGCAGAGGAGACATAGAATGGCTGTTGAAGCGCAACTCGAACCCAAGACGATCTTAGTGGTTGACGATGACCTATCGGTTCTCACCGTGGTCAAATGCATGTTGGAGACGAGCGAGTACAACGTGTTGCTGGCCAACTCGGCGGACGTAGCCTTGCGCATGGTCGAGCGCGATGATCTCTGCATTGATCTGCTGCTGACCGACGTAGTAATGCCCGATGTGAACGGCCCCGACCTCGCACGGCGCCTTCAGGCCATCCGGCCCCGGCTGAAGGTGCTGTTCATGTCCGGCTGCACCGACGCCGAGGTTGTGCGCGTCAAGGTTCTGGAGCACGAGCTGGGGTTCCTGCCCAAGCCGTTCACTTCCGACAGCCTGCTCGAGAGCGTGCAGCGCGCCCTGATCGCACCGCTCGAGCGCTCATTTGCCGCCAAAGCCTGCGGCCGTCCGCAATAGCCTACTCATACCGCAGCGCTACCATCGGGTCCACTCGCGCCGCGCGCCGCGCCGGCAAATATCCGGCCGTCGCTGCTATTGCTATGATGGCGATGATGGCGCCGCATAGTGTCGACGGATCGCCAGGCCCCAGACCGAATAGTTGATCGCGGATCAAACGCATCGAAACGAGCGCCGCGGGAAGTCCAATGGCGACGCCCGCGATCACCGGCCGCATGGTTTCCCGAAGCACCATCCTCAGCACATCGCGACGCTCCGCGCCCAATGCCACGCGGATGCCGATTTCATTCGTTCGCCGCACCACCGAATACGACATCACACCGTACAGCCCGATCGACGCCAGGAGGAGCGCCAGCAGCCCGAAAAAGCTCGAAAGCAGTGCGATCATGCGCTCGCGGATGAGCGATTGTTCCACTTGCTCGGAGAAACTGCCGATCTTGTTCAGCGTTACATTCCGGTCGACCGAGCGAACGGCATCGCGTATCGGACCGGCAACTGCACTCATGGGCAGGTTCGTCCGCACGAAGACCGAAAGGTCCCAGGGTAGATCACGCTGGAACACAGGAGTGTAAAGAGTCCGTGGCGGCTTCTCGCGCAAGGACATATATTTCGCATCACCCACCACGCCCACGATTTCCCGCGGCTGATCGTCCCCTGAAGTCACATGACGCCCGATTGGATCTGCGCCGCCGAAGTAGTACCGCGCCATTGTTTGGTTGATGATCGCAACTTTCGGTGTACTTTTATTGTCTCGCATGGTGAAATCGCGCCCAGCGAGCAGCGGTGTGCCCAGCGTCTCGAAATATTTGGGCGCCACGTCGTTCCTATAGGCTTCCTTGTCTTCGCCGGGGCGCGCGGTGTAGCCTTCAACTTCTACATCGGTAGTGATTCCTCCGTCACCGATAGGCGTAATGAGTGATCCGCTCACGGACTGGGCACCAGGAACTCGCTCGAGCCGGGGCAGCAGTTGTTCGTAGTAGGTGTTGAGGCGAGCGCCCTTGTAACCCGCATCTCTGGAATCGAGTACGAGCGTGAGCACGTGACTTCGGTCAAATCCCGGATTCAGGGTTTCCAGGTTCCGAAAGCTGCGGGCAAGCATAGCGGCGCCGATCACAAGCACCACCGACAGCGCCGTCTGCAAGGTCACCAAGCTCTTTCCGAGGCGGTTCGATGGGCTGACAGCCCGTCTCTCCTTGAGCGAAGCACCCGGGTCGACGCGAGTAGCCCGAGTCGCCGGCGCGAGTCCGAAAAAGACGCCCGTCAGAATGGAAACCGCGGCTGTAAAGCAGAGGACACGCACGTCGGGCGTCAGCGCAGGCAGGATGCGCTCGTCGCCGTTGGACATGAGAATCACGAGCGCATTGCTTCCCCACCACGCGAGCAACAGGCCGATTGCGCCGCCGATGGTCGCAAGCAGCAGACTCTCGGTGAGAAATTGACGAATCAGCCGCAAACGGCTGGCCCCAAGCGCCAACCGCACCCCAATTTCCCGCCGCCGCGCCGTCGATCGCGCCAGCAATAGATTCGCAATATTCGCACAAGCGATCAGAAGCACGAGCCCAACAACCCCCATCAGGATGTGCAACGGCTCTGAGAATTTTTCGCGGAGCCGGTCCAGGCCGGCGCCGGCGGGTATGAGTTCGAGTCTCTGAGCGAGTGCCTCCTGCTGATCGTGGAGATCGTCGAAAGTTTTCGCCTGCGCAACAACGAGGCGCCGGAAGATCACGCGGCATTCGGCCTGTGCTTGCTCGCTCGAAACGCCCGGTTTGAGCCGCCCCATCACCCGGAGCCAGTGGTAACCGGCCTGGGTTAACGCGCCGCTCTCCGGCTCGATACGCCGTTGCGTAGCCATCGGAATCATAACCGATGGCGCGCGGCCAACCTCGACACCGAAAAACTCGGCTGGTGTGACACCCACAATCGTGAACGGCACCTTCTCAATGAATAACGTTCGCCCGATCACGGATGCGTCCCCGCCGAAGCGCTGTTTCCAGAAGCTGTAGCTCAGCACAGCAACCGGCGGAGCCGGTGTCCCGGTCAGCCGGTCATCATCGGGGGTGATCACGCGGCCGATCAGCGCGCTCACTCCGAGCACGTTAAAGCAGTTTCCCGTGACATATTCGGTATCGACCCGCTCACCTGCCGTTCCGGAGCGAAACTGGAGCTTGCCACCGAAATTGGATACGGCAAACATACCCGCGAATGAATGGTTGTCATCGCGAAGCTGTTGATACCAACGATAAGAAAAGCTGCTGCGCTGCCCGCCGCTCCAATAGTGAGCCAGTTCCACCAGCTCACTCGGATTCTGCACCGGCAGCATCTTCAGCATTAGCGCATCGATTAGGGTAAAGATAGCCGTGTTGGCGCCGATGCCCAGTGCCAGCGAGAGAATCGCTATCGCGGTCAGCCCCGGGCTTTTGCGCAGCATCCGGCCGCCGTATCCGAGATCCCGCACGAACGTCTCGATCACAGGTAGGCCGCGCCGCTCCCGATAGGCCTGCTTGGTTTGCTCGATTCCGCCAAAATCGCGCCGCGCGGCGTAGCGCGCTTCCTCGGGCGTCATGCCCCGGCGCAGATTGTCCTCGACGGCCATTTCGAGATGCGCACGAACCTCGTCGGCCAGCTCACTGTCCCTGCGACGAGTGAAAAATAGCCCGCGCAATCGCGCGGCGAGCATGCGAAGCCAGGACATGAGTCGCTCCTTTAGATGTCCTACAGGAGAATAACGCTTTTGCCGGCGGCCGTCAACACCCTGTGCGTCTGCGTGTTTTGCCCCAGTTAGAGCGAAAACAGATTCGCTAACCACATCAAAGTAAACCAGATCCAGTTGGCGCACTCCGTGCAAGGGTGCTCAGCGAAGGAGCTGAGTATGCTGCCCCTGGACAAAATCCTGGTTCCTGTCGATTTCTCGGATCGCTCGGTCGCGGCCGTGCGCTACGCGAGAAATCTCGCCTGCCATTTTCATGGCGAGCTCATTCTGGCCCATGTGCTGCCTTCCATCGCTTACGAAATGGGCGGGTTCGAGTTCGGCGGCGTGGTCCTGGCCGACGGCTTTCAAGACCGGTTGGCGGAATCCCGCGCGGAGCTGGATCAGTTCCTGGCCGCCGAGTTGATTGGCCTGAAGGTCTGCCGGATTGTTCTGGAAGGAGATCCGGCCCGGAAAATCGTCGAGTATGCGCACGCCTCGGAAGTCAAGCTCATCGTGATGCCGACGCGGGGATATGGCCCATTCCGCCGGTTCCTTTTGGGCTCGGTCACGGCCAAAGTGCTGCACGACGCGGATTGCCCGGTGCTGACCTGCGTGCACATGGAGGAGGCCGGTGAATTCGAGGCCGTGCGGCCCACCAAGATCGTCTGCGCCGTCGATATGGGCCCGCAAAGCGCCAAAGCGCTTAGTTGGGCGGACCAACTGGCGCACGAATTCCATGCCGAGCTGGTGCTGGTGCACGCTACGCCATTGGGCGAGAGCCACTTTGACGACACATTCGACCCCGAATGGCGCGCGACGGTAGAAGGCAGAATGCGGGAAAAACTCACGGACTTGGCCTCGGGGGTCCATGCAGCTGCGATTGTGACCGAATCCGGCAATCCGGCCGACGTCGTGGCTGACGTCGCCGAGCGGTTTGAGGCACACCTGGTGGTCATTGGGCGCAGCGAAGCCGGTGGTATGTTCGGGCGGCTGCGCGCCAACGCCTACGCTATCATCCGGCAGTCGCCTTGTCCGGTCGTCAGCGTGTAATCACCGACCGGTTACCGCTGATAGGAGCTGCGGCCCGGTATTTATGAGATAGGCTTACCGGGCCGCGCTGCTATCTATCCCTCAATTTGAGACGGTTGCCGTACTTCCCCCCAGCGCAGGCTGCGGGGTGGGTGCTTTTCCCCAGTCATGAGAACTTGTATCCCGCAAATCAATGGCTTACGGGATGGCTTCCGGAATGCCTTGGGAGTGGCTAAACAGCGAAGGATTCCGGGGAGGCGTCATGGAAGCCGTTATCCGCCATTTGGGCAATCTGAAATTTGAAGCCGTGGCACGCGGGCACCGGGTGCTTTGCGATCAGCCGGTGGAAAACCAGGGAACCGATAAGGGCATGACTCCGCCGGAGTTGCTGCTGGCATCTTTAGGCACTTGCGCAGGTTACTATGCGGCGCAGTATTTGCAAACACGGGGGTTAGGCGCCCAGCGGATCGCGGTTCGGGTTTCGGCGGAAAAGGCTACGCAGCCGGCGCGCCTAGCTTCCTTTGTAATCGAGCTGGACGCGCCGGATGTCGATCCCAAGCATCACGACGGGTTGCTGCGCTCGGTCAAAGCCTGCCTAGTCCACAATACCCTGAGCAACACGCCAAATATCGAGCTCCGCGTACACACCGCCGCGCCGGTGGCCTAATGCCCGCCCAGGATGCGGCGGCCCCGGCCGCAGGCCCGCAAATCGCGCGATTCCGCCTGTCAACTCCGAAGGAGGCGTATATCGCGGTCTTGTCGCTCGCGTGCATTGCCGCGAGTCTGGCGCTACGGTACGCCTGGGGTGCAGCTCCACTTTTTTCAGCGATTCCTCTTTACATCACGCTGATCGCGGGCGGCGTTCCGTTGCTGATCGATCTGGGGGAAAAGCTGCTGGCGCGAGAATTCGGCTCGGATCTTCTGGCCGGCGTCTCGGTGATCACGGCTATCTTGCTGGGCGAATACCTGGTGGGGGCGATCGTGGTGCTGATGCTCGCGGGCGGCGCGGCGCTCGAGCACTACGCTACGCGACGGGCTTCGGCGGTGCTCGATGCCCTGGCCCGACGCATGCCCACCGCCGCGCATCGCAAAACGAGTGCGGGCATGACGGACATAGCGCTGGCCGACATCGTCATCGGCGAAACTCTGGTCGTATTGCCGAATGAGATCTGCCCCGTGGACGGCACGGTGGTTTCCGGCCATGGGTCAATGGATGAGTCCTATCTGACCGGCGAGCCCTTCGAGATTTCCAAGACACCGGGGTCGGCGGTGCTCTCGGGCGCGGTGAACGGAGAATCGGCCATCGTGATCGTGGCGTCGCACCTGCCGGTGGATTCGCGTTACGCGAAGATCATGGAGGTAATGCGGGCTTCGGAACAGAACCGCACGCGGCTACGACGTGCCGGGGACCGCATCGGAGCCTGGTATACGCCGCTGGCGGTGGCGGTAGCGGCGGCCGGCTGGTTAGCCAGCGGCCACGCGGAGCGTTTCCTGGCAGTGATGGTGATCGCGACGCCCTGCCCGCTGTTGATTGCGATTCCGGTCGCGGTAATTGGCGGTATTTCACTCGCCGCGCGGCGCGGCATCGTCATCAAGAATCCGGCGATGCTGGAACAGATCGACACCTGCCGCACGATCATTTTGGATAAGACCGGAACCCTCACCTACGGGCGCCCTTCGCTCACCGACATCCTTTGCGCGCCCGGCTTCGAGAGCGACCAAGTTCTGGGAGCGGCGGCGAGTGTCGAAGTTTACTCGCGCCATCCGCTGGCGGGAGCGATTGTGAGGGCCGCACAGGAACGCGGGCTGCCGCTCGAGCCGGTGAACCTGGCGACCGAGAGACCCGGCGAAGGGTTGCGCGGCATCGTGGCGGGCCGCGCGGTCCGCATCACCGGACGCAGCAAGCTGGCGCAGCTACCGTCCGGTCTGCCGCGTGCCGCGGAGGGCCTGGAGTGCGTGGTGTTCCTCGATAATCAATATGCCGCGGCTCTTCGTTTCCACGATGAACCCCGATCGGAGAGCCATTCCTTCGTCCAGCATCTGTCGCCACGGCATCGGGCGGGCAAGGTAATTCTGCTTTCCGGCGACCGCGAACACGAAGTCGAGTACTTCGCCCGCACACTTGGGATCGTGCTGACGCACGCCGGCAAAAGCCCGGAAGACAAGGTAGCCATCGTGCGCGAAGAGGCGGCGCAGGCGCGAACGCTCTACGTGGGTGACGGCATCAACGACGCTCCGGCGATGATGGCGGCGACTGTCGGGGTGGCATTCGGCAAGGATAGCGACATCACCGCAGAGGCGGCCGATGCGGTGGTGCTCGAGCCGTCGCTCGCGAAGGTGGATGAGCTGATGCACATCGGGCGGCGGATGCGCGGGATCGCGTTGCAAAGCGCGCTGGGCGGCATGGGGCTGAGCCTGATTGGAATGGGTGCGGCCGCCGCGGGATATCTGCCGCCGATCGCCGGAGCCGTGGCACAGGAGGTGATCGATCTGGCAGCGGTGCTGAACGCGGTGCGGGTGGCGTTGCCGGAGCGGGACTTGACGGATTTCTGACAGGTGTCAGGTTTCAGGTGTCAGGTTCGGGTGTCAGGTTTCAGGTGTCAGGTTTCAGGTGCCGGGGATCAGTTGCTGGTGATGGTCACGTTCTTGAATTCGCCGGTCTCATCGAAGGAACCGGGTCCGATCTTGCCAGGGCCGAGACTGAGATCGACGGCGTGCAAGGTGGGCAGCGGCTGGCCGTCGACGAGCACATCCACGGTTCCCATAGTGGCGTCATGCGTGAGCTTGACGTGATGCCAGCGGCCGGTGGCAGAAAACGCGGCGGGGCCGCGCTCGGTGCTGATGCGCACGCGCTCGCCGCCATAAACGTGAAAGATGCCGTTGTGCACGGGCTGTTTAGCGGCGGTGTCGACCGAGAGGTGCGCGTAGTCGAAGTGAGCTGCGTCGCGATAGGCAAACGCGATGAGCAGCGAACTGCCGAGAGCTTTGACATCGGCTTCGAAGGTCAGGCGGCTGTAATCCGGGACTTCGGTGAGCGCGAACTGAATGGGGCGGCGCGGGCCAGGCAGCGGACCGCGGTGCTCGACCAGGCGGAGCACGGGAACGCCGTCTTCGGCGGCCACATTCCAGTCTGCGGCCACTGGAACGCTCCATTTGCGGCCGAAGATTTCCAGGGTTTCCGCAGCGAATGCGCACACCGCCAGTAAGGCGGCGATTGCCATGAGCTTCATACTGCCAGCATAACTCGCGGGGGTGCGTTGGCTGCGCGCACACCGGGGCATTTCCTGACTATGCTAGAATCGCAGCGATGCCGAGCGGTTATCTACCGATCTTCATTTTTCTGGTGATTGCGATTGCCTTCCCGGTGGTGACGATCATCATCGCCAAGCTGATCCGGCCGTCATCGCCGTTTCAATCCAAGCTGGAAGCTTACGAGTGCGGCATCAAGGCGGCATCGGATTCGCGCGGGCGCTACACCGTGCGGTTCTACATCATTGCCATTCTGTTCGTGATCTTCGACGTGGAAACGATTTTCCTGTTCCCCTGGGCAGTGAGATACCGGGCGTTGGGCTGGTTTGGCGTGGCGGAAGTGGGAGTTTTCCTGTTGATCCTGATCGTGGGTTACATCTGGGCTTGGAAGAAAGGCGCGCTGGAATGGGTGTGAAAAGCAGGTGCCAGGTGTCAGGTGTTAGCAACCTGGGCGGTGCGCTCTGCGCAGCCTCGCTGCTGGTAACTCCCGCGGTGCAAGTAGCACCGGCCCGCTCGACCGCTTAAAGCGAACTCCGCCGGGGAGGTTGTCATCGGATCATCGGAAGAAGGTCGGCTGTTGAATCCGTGATGGAAGCAGGGCAACCGTGCGATCCGGCACCGAGACATCTCAGGCGGCGCGGAGACGAAAGCCGTCCGGGTCCTTGCCGCGCATGCGGCGCCACAAGACCTGCAATGTGGGGATATTGACCGTCACGATAAACAGTTTCCGGTAGACGTCCGGTTGCGGAGATTGGAGCGGCCTGACGCCATGCCAGGAATGCTCCGTCCGCTGGAACAGCAGGCTGCCGTTCTTGCGCAGGTCCAACGACGCGGCCACCTTCAAGTCGTCGAAGCGCGGGGCGGAGTGGGCTTTGTAACGTCCCTCGTCGTCGAGAATCAGGATGTCGCCTCCCCACTCGCGTGGCCAGTCTTCGTCGGTGGCGAAAAAGAAGATGTGCGTGGCGAGCTTACGCCGGGCGTCGCAGTGCGGCGACACTGAGCAGCCCTGCCAGGCGTAGTACCACTCCATGGTGAGAATGATCTGTTGGTTGGGTTTCAGACCGAGCATTCGCCGAAGGAACGAATCGTACGCCTTTCCGTGAAGCTCAGCAATAAAATCGTTCCAAGGCTGCGCGCACGGCATCCCTTCGCGGTAGTGCAAGATTCCGCGATTGTGGGGGGCCTGCCCGTACGCGCGTTTGACACCCAGCATGAGCTGGAATTGCGAGATATCGGGGAGGGCCTCGCGGAGCGTGTTCCAACCCTCGCCCGTCAGTGTGTCACGCATGTGCACCCAAGGGTAGGGTTTTTGCTCGCGGAACGTTTCGCCTGAGACGGCATCGAGGCAGTTCTGATCGATGTAGGCCATATTCACTCCTTGCCTCCTGCCCCGCTCTGATTGTACTTCGAACCGCTTTTGTTTTGAAGGACCGGATTGTGTGATCGCCCGCGAACCTCTTTGATCCACGCTATACTGCCATCCAGGCTCGACGCGGCTTTCGGCGCGAGTAAGGGGGGCATATGCGGATGGTCGAACTTTTGTATTTAGCGGGCGTGGCGAGCGCCAGCTTCACCGGATTGTGGATCGTGACTGATCTAAAAGCGCAACCCAGTCCGTCCGTCAAGGTCGGATCCGATGATATCGGTGGGGTAGTGGCAAGCACGAAGGGGCCGGAAGCGGGTGTTTGGGTAATCGCCGAGACCACGGACCTGCCGACACGTTATATCAAGGAAGTGGTAACCGATGACCGCGGCCGCTTTCTCATCCCTGCACTCCCCAAAGCCAAGTACACGGTCTGGGCGCGTGGCTACGGCCTGGTGGATTCGTCGAAGGTGCAAGCCGAGCCGGGCGAATCGATCGATCTGAAACCGTCGATTGCACCCGACGCCAAGACGGCCGCGCAGTATTATCCGGCGAACTATTGGTACGCGATGCTCAAGGTACCCGAGAAGAATGAATTTCCGGGTACGGGGCCTTCAGGGAATGGCATTTCGCCGAACATCAAGAGTCAGGGGCAGTGGATTCACCTGATCAAGACAGATAGCTGCGAATCGTGCCACCAGCTCGGGAACCTGTATACGCGCACCATTCCCGCGATGTTCGCCAATTTTGATTCTCCGGCGCAGGCCTGGACGCGTCGCGTGCAATCCGGGCAGGCGGGCAATGCGATGGTCGGCGGTCTGGGCCAATTGGGTGCGGAGCGGGCGACGGCGGAGTTCGGCGATTGGACCACGAGGATTGCCCGGGGAGAACTGCCAAGCGCGGTTCCTCCACGGCCGCAGGGGATTGAGCGCAACATCGTCATCACGCAATGGGACTGGGCCGATCCAAAGGCCTATCTACATGACGAAATTTCTACAGACAAGCGCCACCCTGCAGTAAACGCGAATGGCCTGATCTACGGGTCGCCGGAAGAAAGCCGCGATTATCTCCCCGTGCTCGATCCGGTGCACAACGCGATCAGCCAGGTGAAGGTTCCTTACCGAGACCCTGACACTCCCGGCCAGCCCCAGCCGCTCCAGCCTTCGCCGGTATGGGGCGACGAGGCGATCTGGGACAGTCATACGACGGTGCACAATCCGATGTTCGATCAACAGGGGCGGCTCTGGTACACCTCGCGCATTCGTGCGACCAATGACCCGGATTTTTGTAAGGCTGGTTCCAGTGTTGCATCGGCAAAGCTGACGCCGCTCGAGCGCTCGGGCCGACAACTGGCAGTGTACAATCCGAAAACCCAGAAGACCGAAATGATTGATACGTGCTTCAGCACGCACCATCTGTTGTTCGCCGAAGACGCCGACAACACGCTATGGACGACCAGTGGCGGAGGCGGCGGCGTGGTGGGATGGCTGAATACGAAAACGTGGGACCAGACGCACGATGCCGCCAAGTCGCAAGGGTGGACGGCTCTGATACTGGACACCAATGGGAACGGCAAACGGGACGCCTACGTAGAGGCTGAGCAGCGAGTGTTAACCGCGCCGAGCGGAGAGAGCCTGGGCACGTCTGCGGCTCGCAACGCGGCGATAGACCCCAGCAAGGATACGCGGCTCAACGCAGCATTTTACGGGCTAGCGATCGGCACCGATGGGATGATCTGGGGGAGTGTGCTGGGCTTCCCGGGCGGGATTGTCAGATTGAATCCGGGATCGAACCCGCCGGAGACTGCGCTGGCGGAATATTATGAAGTGCCGCGGAACAACGCGAAGGCGCCGGTGTGGGGTTATTCGCCGCGCGGGATGGACATCGACCGCAACAACGTGGTGTGGGTGGCGCTGGGAAGCGGTCATCTGGCCAGCTTTGACCGGCGCAAGTGTCATGGTCCGCTCAACGGCCCGAATGCAACCGGCCAGCACTGCCCCGAAGGGTGGACGCTATACGCCACGCCGGGCCCGAATTTCCAGAACGTGACCGATTCCGGCAGCGCCGATTCGCACTATTACGATTGGGTCGATCAGTGGGATACGCTGGGTCTGGGCCGAAACACTCCCATCGTCACGGGAAATGGGTCAGATTCGCTGATGGCTTTAGTCGATGGAAAATTCGTGATCATGCGGGTACCGTATCCACTGGGTTTCTTTGCCAAGGGGATGGACGGGCGCATCGATGATCCGAAAGCCGGATGGAAAGGAAAGGGCGTGTGGACGACGTGGGGTACGCGCACACCATTCCACAGCGAAACCGGCAAAGGAACCACCGCCAAGGTGGTTCATTTTCAAATCCGTCCAAACCCGCTGGCGAATTAGAAGATCGGTCTGGAAGCGATGATGATCAGCGAATTCGCACCGTCCCGGCGGCAGTTTCTACGCTGCGTGACGGCGGTCGGCCTGTACTCACGCCTGGGCGCGGCGACAAAACGGCTGCGCGGGGCTTTTCCCATCATGGCGACCCCCTACACAGAGGACAAAGCGGTCGATTATGAAGATCTGGGCCGCGAGGTGGACTTCATGGACCGCTGCGGTGCGCAAGGCATGGTTTGGCCTCAAATGGCCAGCGAATATTCGCATCTTTCGCGTGAGGAGCGGATGCAAGGCATGGAGGTTCTGGCCAAGGCGGCGAAGGGCAAGCGCCCGGCTCTGGTGCTGGGCGTCCAAGCAGCGAACACGGAAGGAGCGCTCGCCTATCTGCGCCGTGCGGATGAGCTTTCGCCTGATGCAGTCATTGCCATGCCTCCGACCGAGGCCAAATCGATCGATGACTTTCGCGAGTATTACCGGGCGCTTGGACGGGCGACGAAACGTCCGTTTTTCATCCAAACCACAGGAGGAGCGAGCGGCGTTGTCCCCGATGTCAAGTTTTTGGTCGAGCTCTGTGAAGAGTTCCCGAATTTCGGATACATCAAAGAAGAGTACAAACCAGTCATCGAACGCATGACGGAACTGGCCGCGCACCGTCCTGCCGTCAAGAGCGTTTTCAGCGGGAATGCCGGAGTGGGCATGCTGTACGAAATGCGCCTGGGCTTTGACGGCACGATGCCGGGCGCGCCCTATGCCGATCTCTACGCTCAGATCTGGGATTGCTACCAGAGCGGTGAACATGAAAAGGCTCGGGAGTTGTTCTGCAAATTGCTGCTCATGATCAACGTGGATGAGCGCATACCCGGGACGCGCCCATACATCATGAAGAAGCGCGGAGTGTTCAAGACCACGGTCTCGCGGGCGGATGATGTGAAGCTTTCCCCGGCGGCAATTCAGGAAATTGAATTCAACTTTGCGGCGGTGGTGCCGTACTTGAGGACGTAAACCCGCGAGCTCGGGCCGATACAGGCCAATGGAGATGAGAAACATAGCTACAGGGACCTCAGCGGCAGCGGCGGCACGACTTCCGGACAGCCAGCGTTGGACCATCATCGGACTGTTAAACGCGGGGATGATCATCGCCTACGTTTCGCGTTCCAATCTGCCGGTGGCACTTGCGCTGCCGGATTTCATTCGGTTTTTCCACCTGTCGGATCTGGATCGCGGCACGCTCAATTCGGCATTCTTCTGGACTTACGCAGTATTGCAAATTCCCGCCGGCTGGCTGGTCGACCGGTACGGCGTGAAGTGGCCTTATGCGCTGAGTTTTCTGTTCTGGTGTCTGGCATCCGCCGGGACAGTACTGGTTGGATCGCTTTCAGAGCTGATCGTGCTGCGCGTCATTCTGGGTGTCGGAGAATCCGTTGTGGCGCCTGCAAGCTACAAGTGGATACGCCTCCACTTCGCCGAAAAGGAACGAGGCCTGGCCGTGGGCGTTTACATGGCGGGCACGAAGATCGGTCCGGCCATTGGCCCTCCCCTCGCCGCCTGGCTGATTGTCCAATATGACTGGCGCATGATGTTCCTGATTCTTGGATTAGGCGGGCTGATTTGGCTGATGCCCTGGATTTTTCTGGTCGGCAATGATGAACGGCCTGCGACACCGCGCATTTCAGAGCGAACTGCGCCGGCACCGATTCGCCTGGGCCAGTTAATGGCGAGCCCCGTGACGTGGGGCACGGTGATCGTCACCTTCTGCTACATGTACTTTGTGTATTTCTGCATAACCTGGATGCCCGCCTATTTCGTGGAGCAGCGCCACCAGACGTTGTCAAAAACGGGGCTGTATACGTTTTTCAGTTTTGGCGGCATGGCGATTGTTGCCGTACTGGGCGGTTGGTTCGCCGACTTAATCATCCGGCGCGGCAGCAACCCGGTTACCGTGCGGAAATCATTCACAATTGCTGGCCTTGCCATCGCCTGCACGGAACTGATCGGCGCGCATACCGCGTCGGTTGGGACTGCGGTCACGTTCTCCATTGTGTCGCTCTCGGGTCTGGGCCTGGCAACGGCCAATTACTGGGCGATTACGCAAACGCTTTTTCCTGCGGCTACCATCGGAGCGATGACGGGTGTGCAGAACTGCGCGGCAAGCATCGCCGGCATCGTCGCCCCAGTGCTGACCGGGTGGCTGAAACAGAAGACCGGCAACTATGAAGCCCCGATGAATGCCATCTGGGTGGTGTTGGCTGTGGGTATCTTCTCGTACTTGATCCTGGTGCGTGAGAAATACGCGCCCAATCTCACGAGGCCATCTTGAATACTGACATCTTCGCGAGGGCGGTGAGCCGCCGCGCGTTTCTGGCACAGGCCGCTGCTGGCCTCGCGAGCAGCTCAAAGCGGCTGATCATCGACACCCACCTCGAAGTCTGGACGATTGATCCGAAGTTCCCCTTCCATAACCCGGAACACCCGGACGCGAAACCGGAAATCGCCGCTCCCGTCGAGAACGAGGTCGAGGAGATGCAGGAATTCGGCCTGCGCTATGCCGTGCTGATTAACGAGCGGAACTACGGATGGGACAACTCATATATCAGCTACTCGCTCCATAAGTATCCGGACCTGTTTGTTGCGCACGGGCTGATCAATCCCGAAGATCCCAAGGTTGCCGACCGCCTGCGCTACTGGGTCAAAGAACACGGCTTTCAGGGCATGCGCTTCAGCCCGCTGTATCATCCGAATTCGACCTGGCTGAATTCAAAAGCCCACTATCCGTTGTGGCGTGAGGCGGAAGAACTTGGCGCGGTTTTCAACTTCTACATCCTCCCGCACCAGATGCCGATGCTGGAAGACATGGCGGTACGCTTCCCGGGTGTAAAGGTCGTGGTGGATCACTTGGGCGAGCCCGATCTTCGAGGTCCGGATCCGTGGAGGGATTTCCGCAAAATGTTTCGCCTGAAAAAATTTCCGCAGGTCTGGATCAGCGCGTCAGAACCTTATGAAATCTCACTACAGCGCTTTCCGTACCGCGATACCTGGCCCTTCTTCAAAGCCGTATACGAGGAATTCGGGGGGAAGCAACTGATCTGGGGCACCGGTTATCCGCGGCCACGGTGGGAGCTACCGATGGATAAGGAACTGGAGTTTGTCGATACCGTACTCGATTTTTACAGCGATGAAGATCGCCGACTCATCTTAGGTGAGAACGCACTGCGCATCTGGAGGTTTCCGGGGGCGCGGGAAGCTGGGTCAGTGCAGAGAAGCGCTCCGGGACAGCGAGCCGCACACGGAGGCGTGTAAAGACGCGAGCTCACTCCTCTCTCAGAGCCACTAACGGCTCGACGCGGGTGGCACGTCGCGCGGGCAGCCAGCACGCCACGAGCGCGACCGCGAACCACACGACTACCGCCGACGACCAGGTGACCGCATCCATCGGGCTGACGCCTTGCAAGAGGGTCGTGAGCAGGCGCGCCGCCAGCGCGGAAATGAGCAGACCGATCGCGATTCCCGCGACCGTCACCCGGAGACCCTGCGCGACCACCAGCCGGATTACCTGGCGCGGGCCAGCACCGAGAGCCATGCGGATGCCGATTTCGCGCGTGCGTGCGGTCACGTGGTACGCCAACACGCCGTACATTCCGACCGCCGCGAGCACCAGCGCGAGCGCCCCGAGAATTCCGAGCACCCACAGCTCGAAGCGCGCCTGCCAGAACGACTCATCGAGCGATTGGCTGAGACGACGGATGCCGTAGGTGCGGAAATTGGGGTTGGCGGAGACCAGCGTTTGGCGAATACGCTCCACCAGCCGGCCAGGGTCGCCGGCCGTTTCCACCACCAGGAACACGATACCGCCATCGTAGGCCTGAGAGAACGGCAGAAATACGTGCGGCAGAGTGACCTCGTTCATAGAACGAATTTTGCTATCGCGCGCCACGCCCACCACCTGGAGGGTTCGGGGATGGTCGCAGCCCATCTGAAATGTGCGGCCCACGGCCGGCTGATCGGGCCATAACCGGCGGGCCAACGTCTGATTCACAATGGCCACAGGCGAGCTGTCCGCTTTGTCGGTGTTCGCG